>CAKZOK010000073.1 GCA_937136415.1 uncultured Cytophagales bacterium
CCACTAACTCATGCGTTTATTGTGGCTAGTTAAATTGTGTTTATGGTATCAACGGCTGTGAGTTCGATAATTCCAGAGCCAATTATTTCACTTGTATTTTTCAAAATAGGTAATGCAAATGCTTTTATAGTTCCAGAGCCATTAATACTCAAATTATTTTCTAATGCTTTTCCTCTCAAAATAATACTTCCAGAGCCATCAACAGAGGCATTTATTATACTTGTAGCCTTAAAATCCAAATCTATATTTCCAGACCCTTTTACTCTTGTAATACATTTTGTAGTGGCAATAATAGGAAAATCAGGAGTAGTCTGAATTTTTCCAGAGCCATCTAATACAAACTCAATTTCATTATTACGAACAGTATCTTGTAAGATAATATTTCCAGAACCATTCAAAACAATTTGTGAAAGTGCAGGGGTTTGGATAGTAATCCTTATTTCTTCATCTGTATTATAGCATTCATTATTATTGATAATTAGGCTTTGTCCAAAAATTTCAGTTTGGATAAGTTCAATAATATTTTCTTGAGCAGAAATGATTACAGATTGTTCTTTTATACTAGAGTCTTGAAAAAGATTGATTGTAAAATTTCCTCTTGATTCGATGGCTGTAAATGCAGAAATACTTCTTTCTTGATTGATTATTTCTCCTTTTCCATCTTTACAAACATTATTTTTTAGGCTACAAGAAGTAGATAAAAAAAATAAAATAAAGAAGAAAAATAAGTGAATTTTAGACTGTTTTTTCATTTTATTAAAGGGTATCACAGATAGTTTTGTATGGGCTAAAAACAGCTTTAAAAAATGTATTATTGTTGAATATGACCAACATTATATTACTTATCCAAAGCAAATAGGCAATTTAGGGGTTTAACAGATATAAACCAAAATACGTCCTATAAAAACAACTCTGATAATGTTTACTTTTGATTTGCTTTAGCTAAATTTGTAATTCAAGAATCAAAGCTAATTATTCATTTTCAATTCTCAATTTTATATTACTAAATAAATGTCTTCACTTTTATCTTTTCAAGCACATTTAGAAAATTATCGTCAGAAAAAATATTATGCCCTTTTTCTTTCTGTTTTGGGAGGTTTTTTGATGGCTTTGGGGTGGTATTTTCCTTTTTCTCCGTTGCTTTTTATAGGATTTGTTCCGATGATAGAACTCATTGAATTTTATTTTAATAAAAATGAAATTCAGAAAAAAGAACAACAAAAAAATACAGAAGACAAACCAAAAAAGAAAAAGTATTTTACTCGTCTGTGTTTTTTTATATGGATTTACTTTATTATTTGGAATGCTGGTGTGTATTGGTGGCTTTGGAATGCGCTTAGTGTGGGAGTAATTGGCGTTTTTTTACTCAATTCTTTTTTACAGCTTTTGCCTATCATTTTTTATATTTTTACGAGGCGTTTTTCGGTGGGTTTTATCAATTATTTATCGCTTGTTTCGTGTTGGTTGTTTTTCGAATATGTACATCTAAACTGGGTGCTTTCTTATCCTTGGATGAACCTCGGAAATGCACTTGGGGAAGTTCCTATGTGGGCGCAATGGTACGAATATACAGGAACTTTGGGAGGAACAATTTGGATTCTGTTGGCTAATATTTTGGCGTATCACGTTTTTATCAAATCCGAAATAAAAGTAGGTGCTTTTTTGGTTTGGATATTTGTTCCGATAGCTATTTCTTATGGAATTTATATGAATTATGATGATAAAAATAATGAATTGAACAATCAAAAAACTACCGAAATAGCCGTTATTCAACCTAATTTGGATTGTTATACCGAAAAATTTGCTCGTAATCCACAGACAGGCGAACCGTCCACAAATCATATTCCTTTCGAAAATCAAATTCAAAGATATATAGATTTGGCTAAAAGCGTAATTACAGATTCTACAAAATATATTATTTTGCCAGAAACGGCTTTTCATCAAAATTCTACTGAATATAATTATACAAGTCAGCCAGATTTGAAGCCTATTTTTGATTTTTGTAGAGAAAATAATTTAATTCTCATTTCGGGTGCTGACACCTATAAATTTTATGCTCAAACTGACACTATTCCCAAAACGGCACGCAAATCTCGCAATGGAAATGCTTATTATGATAGTTATAATTCGGCTGTTCAGTTTGTTCCGTTTGTAGAAGATTCGGTTTCCTTTTATCACAAATCAAAGTTAGTAATTGGAGCAGAAACCAACCCTATTAAGCGTGTTTTGCCCAATCAAAAAGCGTCTTTAGTTTTTGTGGATATTATGGGAAGTTTGGGCGTACAAGATTATCGAAGCATTTTTAGTTCGCCAAATACAGAGGCAAAAGTAGCTCCTGTGATTTGTTGGGAGGCTGTTTATGGCGAATTTTGTACAGAATATGCTCAAAATGGAGCAAATGTAATTGTCGTCCCTACGAATGAAGGTTGGTGGGGAAATACGCCAGCACCTCGCCAACTTTGGGCATTATCGGCTTTGCGTGCCATCGAAACACGTAGGAGTGTAGCACGAGCAGCCAACACAGGAATTTCGGGTTTCATAGACCAAAAAGGAAAGGATATTTCAAAAAGCAATTATGGAGAACAAGCAGCCTTAAAACACAAAGTAAAATTGAATAATGAAATTACTTTTTATACCCAACACGGAGATTATTTGGGCAGACTTGCAGGTTTTTTGGCTGTCTTACTTTTTGTATCTGCTTTTGTTAGGAAATTGAGAAATAGGTAGTTTTTTATTCTTCAAAAATTGGAAATAAACAAAATTAGAGGTTTATTTGAAAAGAAGTTTTAATATTAAATACCATACTACTAAACAAAACCGTCGTTGAGGCGTTGCCGTCAACGAGGATTTAGTATTTGAGCTTCCTCAACGACGCTTTTAAGCTCGTTGACGGTTACAAAATAAAAATGTCTAGTAGTATGATTAAATACACTAATAATGAATAATAAAGCCAAGATATTTTTCTCTTATGCTTGGGGAGATGATGATGAAAAGGAGGAAAGCAGAGAACAAGTTGTAAATGAACTTTATGAAAGCCTTAAAAAGGAGGATTATAACCTTGTGCGTGATAAAGTAGATTTGGGTTATAAAGGGTTTATTTCTGATTTTATGACACGCATTGGAAAAGGCGATTTAGTTATTGTTGTTTTAAGCAAAAAATATGTAAAATCTGCTTATTGTATGTTCGAACTATACGAAGTTGCTCGGAATTCGAAATTTGAAAAGGAGTTATTTCGTCAAAAAGTATTACCAATTGTAGTAGAATTTGTAAATTTTACAGATACATTAGTATTAGAAGAGTATTTTGAATATTGGGAAGACCTTCATCTCAAATGGGATAAACTTGTCGAAAAACGCAAAAGGCAACTTTCACAAGAGCAATTTGATAGATATGAAAAGATAAAACTAATTCATCAAAATTTTGGTAAACTAGCAGATTGGCTTGTTGATATGAACACACTTAGTAAAAAACTTTTGTCTGCTAATGATTTCAAAATTATTAAAGAGAATATTGAAGAATATCAAAATAAATCGCTTGAAAATATCTCAAAAGAACAATTAGAAAACCAAGAAAACACTGATAATGCAACATACATCAAAAGCAATGTTATCAAAGGCGACAACAACGGAAACATAACCAATAATTTTTCATAGAAAATGACAAATAAAAAATATTACAAAACGAACGTAGTTGAGGGCGATAACAAAGGAACTATCAACAATATTTTCGAAAAAGTAGATATTTCTCATTTGGAAGAATGGGTAGAAGACTTGCATAGAGAACTAGACGAAAAAACGACTTTAGAGATAATTGTAGTAGCAAGTAATCGCAATGATTATGAGCAACAAGAAAACAAAACTATTCCGTTAGAAAAATATGGCGAAAGGTCAGAAGATTGGAAACCGTTTTGTAATGAAGATACAATTCTAAAACTACTAGAAGAGTTTCATGATTGTTCTAATTTTAAAATCAATGTTCTTTTCTTGAATAAAGAATATCCAACAGATAAATCTTCACAAAACGAAATTATCAAAAAAATTGCTCCCAAAACTATCCTTATTTTAGATAGTTATTCGATGGTCTTTGAAGAAAATCGTAAGTTTGCATTACTCTTTGATAAAGGTAAAATTGGAGGTTTTTTAGTTCCTATTTGTTATCACGATACAGAAGATAAGAAAAAGCAAGCTAGAAATTCATTTAGTTATTTTCAATACTTAGAAGATTCTTGGAAAAATCGCTTCAAAGAAAATTACATGTATATTGATTTGGAAGTAACACACAAATACCTGCTTTTTAGAAGACTTTCAGATATTGCTTTCAAACATTTAGGAAAAGAAGAACCTAAAAGTAAGCGTATCACAAAGCCATTGACTCAAAAACACCAAATAGCAAAAACTGCAAATAGATAGATTATGATTTTTACATTTTATTCATATAAAGGAGGCGTAGGACGTACTCATTTACTTGCTAACTTAGCTGCTTATCTTTGTCATTATCAAAAACGAAAAATATTGATGATAGATTGGGATTTGGAAGCCCCCGGATTGCATTATTATTTTGGAGAAACTAATCAAAGTGTTCAAAAACTTGGTATTGTAGATTTGATGTTGCAATTTCAAGAGCAGAGAAACAAAGCCACAGAAGAAAACCCATTAGCAGAAAAAGATTTATTTTTTCCAGATGAAAATTATATACAAAATTTAGTGAAAAATGAAAATGGTGGAAAAATAGATATTATGCCAGCCACCAAATACGAAAAAGATTTTCATCATAAAATAGATGCTTTTGATTGGTTAGATTTTTATGAAAATAAAGAAGGCTATGTATATCTTTCTTGGCTAAAAGAACAGCTCAAAAAGCGAAGCCAATACGATTATGTTTTTATAGATAGCCGTACAGGATTTAATGATTATTCAGGTATTTGTAATGTCTTGATGCCTGATATGAATGTTATTTTGGTTGCGCCAAACAACCAAAATTTTGAAGGAGCAAAGCAAATGGCAGAACGTATTATTGATTCGCCTTACACAAAAAGCAAGGCACGAAACCCTTTTATCTTGCCTATTCTTTCAAGATTGAATGCAAGCCATCAAGATGCCGATGAGTGGAGAATGAAGTTTGCCAAAACCTTTGCTTTTTTGGTAGATGATTTGGACGATGATATAAAAGCCTTCGAAGAAGAGGTATTAGAGCAGGTTTCGGCTCTTACTGTGTTAGAACATGCAGATAGATTTTCGATAGGAGAAAAACTACATTTCAATGAAAAAGCAACACGCCTACCAGCAGGTTCTGACCTACAAAACTTCGAAAATATAGCTCTACTTTTCTTAGAGAAAATGAATGAAAAAGGTGAGATAAACCTCAATGAATTTGTAGGCGACAAAATGATACCTATTTATCTGAAAGAAATAAAACAAAATCCAAACAATTATGAGGCGTATTTTGGGTTGGGAAATGCGTATTATGGAATAGACAATTATACAGAAGCTATAAAAAGCTATAAAAAAGCCATTGAGATAAAACCAGACTTACACGAAGCATTTTATAATTTGGGGATTACTTATGCTAAAACAGAAAACTATCCAGAAGCTATAAAAAATTATCAAAAAGCCATTGAGATAAAACCAGACAAACACGAAGCATTTAATAATTTGGGGATTACTTATGCTAAAACAGAAAACTATGCAGAAGCTATAAAAAGCTATCAAAAAGCCATTGAGATAAAACCAGACTTACACGAAGCATTTAATAATTTGGGGCTTACTTATGCTAAAACAGAAAACTATACAGAAGCTATAAAAAGCTATCAAAAAGCCATTGAGATAAAACCAGACGACCACAAAGCATTTTATAATCTAGCTTGTACATACAGTCTTCAAAATGATAAAGCAAAAGCTCTTCATTACTTAGAAAAAGCAGTTCAACTAAACCCTAGTGAAAACAAAGCAATGGCAAAACAAGACAAAGATTTTGAGAGTTTGTGGCAAGACAAAGATTTTTTAGACTTAGTAGAGGAAGAATAAATAGTAGTTTTTACCTCGTTTGACGGCAACGCCTCAACGACGGTTATAATAAAAGCAAAATTATGAAACACTGGATAGAAGCAGCCCGATTACGAACCCTTCCTTTAGCACTTGCGAGTATGTTGATGGGTTGTTTTTTGGCTGCCATAAACGGATTTTTTGATAGCAAAATAGCTTCTCTGATTATCCTAACGGCTATTTTATTGCAAGTTTTATCAAATTACGCCAACGATTACGGCGATAGCATTCACGGCGCAGACCACAAAGACCGAGTAGGTCCAAAACGAGCCGTCCAAGAAGGAAAAATCACATCTTCACAGATGCGAAATGCAGTTATTTTGTTTTCGCTTTTGTCGTTTGTGAGTGGAGTTTTGCTTTTGGTGGTGGCAATAGATTTTCAGAGTGAAAACAGTATCAAAACTCTTATTTTCTTTTTAGGATTGGGCGTTTTTTGTATTGCTGGAGCTATTTTATACACGGCAGGGAAAAAACCGTATGGCTATATGGGTTTGGGAGATATTGCCGTTTTGATATTTTTTGGTTGGGTAGCAGGTGGAGGAACTTATTTTTTACAAGCACAAGCGAGTGCTAGTTTTGAGGGTTTTCAAAATATACATTTAGATATTTTTCTTCCTGCCAGTTCGTGTGGGCTTTTTGCTGTCGGTGTTCTGAATTTGAATAATATTAGAGATATAAAATCTGATATTTTGGCTAGTAAAAATTCTATTCCTGTTCGGATTGGAAAAGAAAAAGCTAATTTATCATCACCAGGATTCAATGAACAAATTTTGGTAGATAAATTTGTTGGTAACATATGGAAAACTCTATCAACTAAATATGTTGAATTTCCTTTTTGTTGTCCCCATTTATGGAATACTTGATCTTGGTCCAACTGTCTATGCGGTAACCCGCGTACATCCCCGCACCGATTCTAAATCCTCTGTTTCTATATTTACTCCAATTCCAGCCACGACTCGAACGTCCTCTAGAATTGAACTCCAACATCGGTATCAAACTGGCATTGATATAAGTGGCAGCCAACTTGCTCTTTTTACCATTGATGGTTGGGTCTATTACGAAAGTAGTTTCTGTATCTTCTTTGGTGAGTTCATTTACCTCAATTTCATCATTAAAATCATACGCAGAATTTGAGCTAGCATTAGAAATGTACATAGAAACTGCTGTAGCTTCTTCAGAAAATTTACTTTTTAAAAGAGGAACAGAATTTAAATCTAGAGTGAAAACATGTTGCATTGGCTCTTCGTCATAAACAGGAGAATTTTCTTTAGAAACCCCAAATTGATTTCCACCAATTCTGTTTAAAGACCCTTCCTCAACTTTATCTGTTGGTTCGAGCCAATATATTGTGGTTGAATGATTTTCGTCTTTTCCTTCCAAATATTCTTCAGACAATTTAGTGACTTTCTCAATTTCTGTAAGCGGCTTTGCAACTTTAAAATCTCCAGATTCTATTTCGGCAATAAGTCTATCGTATCTTTCTTCCCCTAAATGTTTTTTAAAAGCACTTAAAATTTCAGGATTTGCCCCAGCCTTTATAGCTGCAATCATATGAGGTTTAGATTGTTCATCATATTGAAGCATAGAGTTTTCCAACCATTGCATATTTGGTTTTTTAATTTCAGAAAAATGATCAACCATTGCTTTGTATAAAATTTCATAAACTTTATAATGAGTCAATTTTCCTAAAAGCGAAAAGGCATGCATAATGCTATTTTTTTCTTCCGAAATAATCTTATTTATTACAGCCATAGCTCTTCCTTCACTTAGTTTACTAAATGAATTTTTAAGTTCTGGAAGCACATTATATTGGTACTGAGTTTCTTTATTAAATATACCAAAATCAAAACTAAAGAAA
>CAKZOK010000074.1 GCA_937136415.1 uncultured Cytophagales bacterium
ACGAATTACGAATTATGGATTATGAATTACGGATTACGAATTATGAATTACGGATTACGAATTACGAATTACGAATTATGAATTACGAATTATGGATTATGAATTACGGATTACGAATTATGGATTATGAATTACGGATTACGAATTATGGATTACTGATTACTGATTATGGAAAATAAAATATCGAACTGGAAAGTGCAACTTGGTTTCTGTATTTCATTAAATCCATAATTTTTAATCCGTAATTAGCTTCGCTGCTTGCTTTCGCAGGTCGTAATTAATTTATAGCCTCGCCGTTACTTTAGACTTATCAAATTTTCCTTTAATATCATAAATAACTGTTTTCTCATGTTTTAGATTTTGAAAATCTAAGGAATTAAATTCTTTGTGCGACACTGCCAAAACAATCGCTTCATATTTTTCAGATGGTTCTTTTATTAAGTCAAGATTATATTCTTGTTTTACTTCGGCTGCATCTGCCCAAGGGTCACAAACTTCTACATTTGCTCCAAAATCTTCAAATTCTCTAATTACATCAATCACTTTTGAATTACGAATATCTGGACAGTTTTCTTTAAATGTAATTCCTAAAATCAAAATTTTTGCATTTTTGACATTGCTACTTCTCTGAATCATTAATTTTACTACTTTTGAAGCAACAAAAGCTCCCATTGTATCATTTATTCTTCTTCCTGCCAAAATTACTTCTGGGTGATAGCCCAAACTTTCGGCTTTGTAGGTCAAATAATAGGGATCAACTCCTATACAATGTCCACCAACTAACCCTGGTTTGAAAGGTAAAAAATTCCATTTTGTTCCTGCTGCTTCTAATACTTCTAAGGTGTCAATATCCATTTTATCAAAAATGAGAGCAAGTTCGTTTACAAAAGCGATATTCAAATCTCGTTGTGCATTTTCGATTACTTTTGAGGCTTCTGCAACTTTTATAGAAGATGCAACATACGTTCCTGCCGTAATAATTGAGCCATAAAGTGCATTTAGTTCTTCGGCAATTTTGGGAGTGCTTCCACTGACAACCTTTCTGATTTTGGCAATCGTATGTTCTTTATCCCCTGGGTTGATTCGCTCTGGAGAATATCCACAAAAGAAATCTTGATTAAATTTGAGTCCACTTTCTTTTTCTAAAATAGGTACACAATCTTCTTCTGTACAACCAGGATAAACTGTCGATTCATAGACAACAATATCTCCTTTTTTGAGAACTTTTCCAACTGTTGTTGAGGCTGCAAGAATGGGTTTCAAATTGGGTTTTTTATACAAATCAACAGGTGTAGGAACGGTTATAATAAATATTGTGGCTTCTTTTAGTTTTTCGATATCAGCAGTAAAAGAAATATGCTTTGATTCTTTTAGTTGTTCTGTATTTACTTCAAGAGTTCGGTCATATCCTTTTTTGAGTTCTTCAATACGTTTTTTATTAATATCAAAACCAATAGTTGTATATTTTTTACCAAACTCAACAGCCAAAGGCAAACCTACATAACCCAAACCGATAATTGCTAATTTATATGTCATAAAGAAAGGACTTTGTTAAATGAGATAAGAAAACCGAAAATCTGAAAATTAATTATAATTTTTAATCTACAAAGTAGCTAATTTTTGCTTACATAAAAAAACGAACAAAAAATTATTTTTCTTCTTTGGATTCATTCTTATTGTTTTTCTTATTTTGTTTTATTTGAAATTGTTTGGGTGTAATTCCTTCATATTTTTTAAAAACACGTATAAAATAAGTCATGTGATTATAACCCAATTCGTAACAAATATCTGTAACTGATTTTGAAATATCTACTAAGCGATTTTTGGCTATTTCTACACGTTCTCTATTAATATAATCAATGGGCGAAATATCTAAAGTTTCTTTGAAAGTGCGAAAAAAAGCAGCCTTACTCATACTTGCAATATCGGTCAGTGTATCAATAGAAATGGACTCATCGATATGCTCTTTTATGTATTCCAAAACAGCTTCAATACTTGGGTTTGTTTGATTTTCTATACTATTTTTTTCTAATTTAATTTTATCTCTTGCTGGTGTTCTGACGAATCTCAAAATCAGTTCTTTTATTGCAAAGTCTATAAAAATATCTTTGTTATAATGCTCTTCTGTAAACAAATCAATCAATCTTCTAATAGCTTTTTTGATGCTTGTATCGTGTGTAACATTAATGGGCTTTTCTCCAAACTGCCAAATCGAATTATTTTCTATTTTTAATTTACAATCTTCTTGTGAAGTTTCTATTTGATTATATTGAGAAAGAGTAAGATTAATAATTTCGATAGGCACTTGAAGCTCTAACCATGAGAAGTCATTTTTAGTACTTTTTTTCTTTGTTTTTTCTTGATTTTTTTGTAAAAAATTTAAGCGAACAGCTTTATGAGGAGGAATAATTAAGGATTCTCCGACAGTACAATTTTGGTCATATTCCTTAGATTCAAAATTAATATTTCCTTCCAAAATGACAACCAAAGTAACTTTGCTAGTCTGGATAGTTTTGGGTTTGATAGTATCATCTTTATCAGCATTGAATAATGATAAATTGATTCTATCAGATTGATATAGTGTGGGTTCTAAAGAAGAAATGGACATATTAAATAAATATAAATCAAATAAAAATCCTAAAATGAAACAATAGTATTACTTTTGAAATAAATTGAAGAATAGATTCAATAAATAGAGAATTTTGTGTAATTTTTATTAAACTCTTTATGGTAATTTTGTTATGTGTTAGAAGAGAAGTGCAAAATTAAAGTTATATATAGACTATAATTTGACTAATACTTAGCAAGATACAACTTTTCTATCACAAATTTGGAATAATACACACTAAAAATAATTTTACACAACCAGAAATATATTAACACACACACACACAAATATATTTACTGAAAATTATTTTGAAATCAATATAAGGTTTTAGCTATTTTGTTTTGATAATTGAAATTGAAACACTTTTTGACCTTACACACAAATAACACAACACACACCAATCAAAAGACTTATTTTACTTCAATTATTTGAGTAAAATAAGTCTTTTGTGGTTTTTGTGATTATCTATTACCAAGTAATTGTATAAGTACAACTATCATCACCATTTATACGATTAGGCTTAGATTCATCTAATTCTACTCTAACTAAACTAGCTGAAGTTGGGCTAAATGTCCGAGCAATGGTGATAATTAGCCCTCTATCAAAAGCACTAGGATAAGGATTTTTACACTTCATAGTTGCTTTTTTTTCGGTAGCATTAAAAGAAAGGAGTTTATAAAACCCAATTTCACCATTGCGATGACTTGTTCTATATACTGCATCAATAGAGTTTAAAGCAGCCTCTAAAGTTTTGATTTCAGGTGGAAGAGGAATGTTTTTAGGAATTGCTTTTCCAATAGAAAAGAGAGTAGCATTCCCATAACGAGTGCTTATTTCTTTAAAAGCATTAAGCCACAAAGCTTGACTGTACCAGTTATCTACTTGAATATTATTGAGGTTATTTTCTGCCAATACATCACTCATAAATTGTTGTGCAATAGGACTGCCTGGAATAGCATTTACGAATGAAAGGATACTTTGACCAGTTACTTCTACATTAGGAGAAAATGGAATAAATTGTGCCATATCAAAATCAAAAAGGTGGATGATAAAGAAAAATTAGCCTAATATACTCATTATTATAATGAAGTAAGGCATGTTTATAAAAAGTCACAGGGCATGTTTATAAAAACTTTGTCAGTAGTTTTTTGGTAATCCAAAAGAACTCTAACAATAGTTTGGCGCAAAGTGCTTATTTTTTTAAACTATTGAGAGTCTTGTGAAAGGACTGTCAAAGTCAAAAAAATACTATACCCCGAAGGAGCAGTGTAGCTAAATTCTTTGATTCTAGCTATTTTTAAAATGAATTATTTTTCATGAACATGCCCTGTAAAAATTCAAGGTTTTCTTATAAAAAATATTGTTACTGCTTTGGTAGTTCGTAATCTGTAATTCATAATTGTTACTAAGAAAGTTTATTCTTAAACATTTCATAGCCGATTTCTCTAACTAACTCAAATTCATTACTTTCTTTCCAAATTCCGATACTCGGATGTGGAACACCATTAAACGTAGAAGTTTTGACCATTGTATAATGAATCATATCATCAAAAACGATTTTATCATTAATTTTTAATTCATTTTCAAAGGCATAATCTCCCATTCCGATAAAATCTCCAGCCAAACAAGTAGAGCCACCAAAACGATAGACATGTTTTCCTTCATTTTTCGAATTTGAAGTAGCATCTTCTGCGTCCCAAATTTTGGGTTTATAGGGCATTTCCAAACAATCAGGCATGTGAGCCGTGAAAGAAACATCTAAAATAGCAACATCAATTCCTCTACTATCAATAATATCTTGAACAGAACCTATCAAATAACCTGTTTGCCAACCAACAGCTTCCCCTGGTTCTAAGATAACTTGAATATTGTACTTTTCTTTTATTCTATTCAAAAGTTTTACTAATAATTCTATATCGTAATCTTTTCTTGTGATATGATGCCCACCACCCATATTGAGCCACTTTGCTTGATGCAAAAGATGCCCAAATTTTTCTTCTACATGAATAAGTGTGCGCTCCAAAGTGTCCGAGCCTTGCTCACAAAGTGTATGAAAATGTAATCCTTCAATTCCTTTTGGAAGGTTTTTGCCTATTTTGTCATGAGTAATTCCGAAACGAGAACCAGCTACACACGGATTGTATAAATCGGTTTCTACTTCTGAATATTCAGGATTAATACGCAAACCTGTTGATATTTTTTTGCCTGTTTTGGATTCATTTTGCGCCAATTTATCTTTGAAACGCTCATATTGAGAAAGAGAATTGAAACTAATATGATTTACATAAGTCATAATTTCGTTAAATTCTTTATCTGTATAAGCAGGTGCGTAAGCGTGAACTTCCTGCCCAAATTCTTCAAAAGCCAAACGAGCCTCATAAAGTGAACTAGAGGTGCAACCATGCAAATATTGGCGCACCAAAGGAAAAGTACTAAACATCGAAAAGCCTTTTAAAGCACAAATAATATGCGCTCCTGTGCGTTTTTGGACACTATCCAAAATTTCTAAGTTTTGGCGAAGAAGTCGTTCTTCCAAAACAAAACAAGGCGAAGGAATTTGAGAAATATCTATCATTTTGGATTAATAAAAAATATCGTCGGTGGGGATACTGACAATGGCGTTAAAGTTTAGGGCTTTTAATATTTATAAAACTTTGTCAATAGTTAGTGTTTATTTTTTTTAAGTATTGACAGCTTCTTAAAAAGACTCTCAAAGTTTGGGATTGATATTTCTATAAATTACTTCACTTGCAAAAGTTCCTTTGCGCTATTATAGGTACTTGTACTTGGCGTAGAACCTCCAATCATTTGAGCAATTTCTCTTACACGCTCGTCGTTTGAGAGTTTTTTGATTCTTGAAACGGTGCGTTCTGCCGAATTATCCTTATAAATAAAATAATGCGAACTTCCCTGCGAGGCAACTTGTGGCAAATGACTAATAATCAAAATTTGGTGCGTTTTGGACATATCTTGAATTATTTTTCCCATTTTGAGCGCAATTTCTCCCGAAATACCTGTATCAATTTCATCAAAAACGAGCGTAGGAAGCGAAATATGTTTTGCCAAAATATATTTTATACAAAGCATCAAACGAGAAAACTCTCCACCAGAAGCAACATCTTTCAATGGCTGTGGCGAAATTCCTTTGTTTGCCGAAAACCAAAATTCTACCAAATCAGCACCAGACGGACTAAGTGAAATTGGTGTAATTTCAATCTGAAAACGAGCATTTGGCATTCCTAATTCTCCTAAAAGATAATTTATTTCGTTCTGCGTTTTTTCTACAACAGATTTTCTTTGTTCGGTAAGTTGATTTGCAAGGTCTGTTAGATAGGCTTTCGCTCTCAAAATCTCTTCTTTTAAGTCTTTCAAATCATCATCAAAATTTTCTACTTTCCTTACTTTATCTGAAATTTCATCACGAATAATAATTAATTCTTGACTACTATTGACATTGTGCTTGTTTTCCAAATGATACAAAGCACTCAAAATTTGTTTTACCACACCTGCTGTTTCGTCGTCGGTTACTAATTCTTCCGATTGGCTTTCAATTTCCTTTGCAATATCCTGAATTTCTATCATTGCACTATTCAAACGATTGTAAAGCGTTTCGAAAGAAGTTGAAAAAGTTTGTGTTTTGGAAAGTGCATGAACAGCTTCTCTTAAAATATTTTCGGCCGAATATTCTTCATCAGACAAAGAATTGAAGGCAATCGACATTTGAGTACGTATAAAATCTACATTTTCTAAGCGTTCTAATTCTTGTTCTAGTTCTTCTTTGTTTATTTTTTCTAAGTCTGCTTTTTCTAATTCTTCCAAAAGGTGCATATTATAATCGTACTCTTTTCGAAGTCTTATTTCTTCATTTTTTAGCTCTTCGTATTTTTTAATTATTTTTCTATACTGTCGATATTCTTGTCCATAAATTTCTAAAAGTGTTTTTGTGTTGGCATACAAATCCAAAACATCTCTTTGATAATCATTTGAAAAAAGCTGCATTGTATCGTGTTGGGCGTGAATATCCATCAAACGAATAGCAATTCTTTTCAGAGAATCCAAAGGAACAGGCATATCATTAATGAAAGCTCTCGAACGACCATTTGGCGCAATTTGCCTACGAATAATACACGTTGTGTCGTATTCAATGTCTTCTTTTTCAAAAATATTTTTGAGATTATAACTTGTAATATCAAATGTTCCTTCAATGACACACTTTCCATCTGGGTTGAGAAGAACTTTTGTATCTGCTCGGTTTCCTGCCAAAAGTCCCAACGCACCACGCAAAATAGACTTTCCTGCGCCTGTTTCGCCTGTAATAACATTAAGATTAAAATCTGGCTGGATTTCTAAATGCTCTATGAGCGCATAATTATCGATAAGCAAATGTTTGAGCATAGTATTTTTTTGTATTAAACAGTCGCTGGTGGGGACATGAGCAACGGCTGGAAGATTAACTGTGAAATAACAGTTTGTAACTGTCAAGCAATATTTTGTTATTTTTCTTTCAGAGAAAGACCAATTTAACCATTGCCCGTGTCCCCACGAGCGATATACAATAACTAAATATACAAAATTCTAAATTCAATTTAATTGTAAATGTTTTACCTTTGCAATATAAATGTTTATGCTCACAAAATTAGCAAAAAAGTAGCAATTTCTATAAAATGTCAAAAATAAAATCGATTTTTTCCTCTTATTTGTCTTACTTCTTAGCAATTTTCTTGCTTTTGGTGTGGAGTATGCCAATTTTGTATCTTTTTACAGCCTTTGATGGAGAAAGTAGCACGGCATGGAAGCATATTTCTGAAAATCTATTGTTGGATTATACGCTAGGTTCTCTCAAAATGCTTTTTGGTGTGAGTTTGGGAGTGATTTTGTTTGGTATTCCGACGGCTTGGCTTGTTTCTACTACTGATTTTTTTGGGCGTAAGTTTTTTGAGTGGGCATTGGTTTTGCCTCTTGCTATTCCTGCTTATATTTTGGCTTATACATATTCTGCGACGCTTTCTTATACAGGTGGAGTCGGTATTTTTTTGAGGGAAAATAATTTTCCTTCCATTCCAATTATGTCAGATTTTGGAGGGGTTTTTATTCTTTCTTTGGCTCTTTACCCTTATATTTTTGCAGTTAGTCGGACGGCATTTTCGAATCAATTAGGAAGTGTTTGGGAGGCTTCTAAGATGCTAGGAAAGTCATCATTTTATACTTTTTTTAAGGTTGTTTTGCCTTTAGCTCGTCCGTTTGTTTTTGGTGGTCTTTTGCTTGTTATGATGGAAGTTTTGAATGAATACGGAACATTTAAGTATTATGGAATACAGACTTTTACGACAGGGATTTTTAGTGCTTGGGCAAAATTTGGCGATGTAAAAGCTGCTTTGCGATTAGCTTTGTGTTTGTTAGGAATGATTGTTTTTTTGGTAATTTTGGAAAAAAATCAGCGTGGTAGAATGGCTTTTTCAGATGATAAAAATACTACTCCAATGCCACGAAAGAAACTTAATTTTTATTGGCAAATTCTCGCTTTTAGTTTCTGTGCTTTCGTTTTTTGTTTTGCTTTTGGGTTTCCTGTTTTGCAGCTTATCTTTTGGACAATCAAAGAATTTCAAGACAAAGGATTTAATGAGGTAATGAATGAAGAAATTTATAATCTTGCTTCTCATACAATTATTTTGGCTGCTTCAAGTGCTTTTGTTGTTGTGATTGTAGCCATTTTATTAAGTCTTTTTCAAAAACGTATTAATTTTTTATCAACAAGATATTCTTCCAATTTATTAAAAAAAGGGTTTAATTTTCGTTCTATCAAAAACTATCCTTTTTCATTATTTTTTCAAAAATCAATTAGTAAAATTGCTACGATGGGCTACGCTGTTCCGGGGGCTGTAATTGCTGTGGGTGTGTTGGGTGTTTTTCTTTGGATTGATAAAAAATTGTATTCTTTTTTGTTGAATAATTTTGATATAAAAATAGGTCTTTTTGTTTCTGGAACTGTAATTTCTTTGATTTATGCTTATTCTGTTCGTTTTTTGGCTGTTGGTTTTCAGCCTATCGAAAGTCAGTTAATCAAGATTGGAAATTCATTAGAATCAGCTTCACGAATGTTGGGCAAAAATTCTGTTCAGACATTTTTCAAAATTACTTTGCCACTTTTACGACCTGCTATGCTGACAGCTTTGCTTTTGGTTTTTGTAGATGTGAGTAAAGAACTGCCCCTAACATTGATTTTACGTCCTTTTAATTATGATACTTTAGCAACCAAAGCGTATGAACTTGCCGACCAAGAGTTTGTGGCTCAATCGGCTCTGCCTGCATTACTCATTATTTTTATAAGTCTTTTGCCTGCTATTTTGCTTTCTCAAATAAATAAAGATAAGAACAAAAAAAAATAACCTTAAACTAAACTATGACTACCACCGAATCAAATTCACTTTATTCAGACTTAGAAAAAATGTCTGTCAAAGATTTATTATCAAATATCAATAAAGAAGACCAAAAAGTAGCTATTGCTATCCAAAATGTCATTCAAGAAATAGAAAAGCTAGTAATAGAAATCGTAAAAAGAATGAAAAAAGGAGGCAGACTTTTTTACATAGGCGCAGGAACAAGTGGACGTTTGGGCATTGTTGATGCCTCCGAATGCCCTCCTACTTTTGGGGTTTCGCATGGTTTGGTGGTCGGGCTTATTGCTGGTGGAGATGCTGCCATTCGAAAAGCTGTAGAGTTTGCCGAAGATGATAAAAATCAGGCGTGGAAAGATTTAGAAAAGTATAATCTTACCAAAAATGATACTATTATCGGAATTGCAGCTTCTGGCAGAACGCCTTATGTGATTGGTGGGCTGGAAAAAGCAAATCAAAACAAACTCTTGACAGGTTGTATTGTTTGTAATAAAAATTCTGGAGTGGCAGCAGCAAGCCAATTTCCGATTGAGGTAGTTGTAGGGGCAGAGTTTGTAACAGGAAGTACACGAATGAAGGCAGGAACAGCACAAAAGCTAGTTTTGAATATGATTTCCACTTCGGTAATGATACAATTAGGAAGAGTAAAAGGAAATAAAATGGTCGATATGCAGCTTTCTAATCAAAAACTCATTGAAAGAGGAACACGTTTTTTGACTGAAGAATTAGAGATTTCAGAAGAAAAAGCAAAAGAATTATTATTAAAATATGGAAGTGTCAGAGAGGTTTTGAAATTGTATTGAGTGAGGTGAGGGACGTGAGGTGAGAGGAGTGGGGAAATACAAATACTTTTTTTAATAAAACTTTCCTTGCTCCATGTCGTAATTCCCACGTTCCTATATTTTCCATATTTTTGCAGCAGCTTCGGCTTGTCCGTGCAACATTTCCAATCCATTTATTATTTTTGCTCCTTTTGATTTTCCTTTTTTGAGAAAGGCTGTTTCTTTTGGATTATATACCAAATCATACAAAAAGTAAGTTGAATCAATTTTTGAATAATTTTTTTCTGATAGAGGAGGAAAGCCATCAACTTTTGGATACATTCCCAAAGGTGTTGTGTTGATAATCAATTTGTAACCCAAAGTATCAATTTCTGAATAAGGAATAATTTTGTAAGTAGAATGATTTTGAATTTCATTTATCGAACTAGAAACAAAATCAAAATTGATTTCCAAATCTTCTAAAGCAATTCTTACGGCTTGTGCTGCGCCACCTGTTCCCAAAATGAGGGCTTTTTCTTTAAAAATACTATTTGGTTTTATATTCAAAAAAATTTCTAAGCTATTTTTAAAACCAATATAATCTGTATTATAACCTGTTTTTGTTCCATCGTTTTCTACCTTGATGGTATTTACTGCACCAATTTTTTGAGCTGTTGAGTCAAGTTTATCCAAAAATGGAATGATTTCTTTTTTGTAAGGAATGGTTACATTAAGCCCTCTCAAAGATGGGTTTTCTTTAATTAAAGAATTAAAATTGTCTATTTTAGAAAGTTCAAAAAGCTCATAAACATAACCATCTTTTGGAGAAAGAGTAAGTTTTTGAAATTTTTCTGTAAAATATTTTTTAGAGAAAGAATGAGAAAGTTTTTTGCCAATGAGTCCGAACATAATGTATTTAGTGATTAATGGAAAATAATTTCTAAAAAAATCGTAGTATTTAATTAATAATTAACCACTAATAATTAATCACTAACCATTAACCACTAATAATTATTAAAGATTCAAACTTTTAGCATCTTCTAAGAATTTTGCTAATCCTTTGTCTGTCAGAGGGTGATTCAAAAGCCCCATAATTACATTTGAAGGACAAGTAACTACGTCGGCTCCTACTTCTGCACACTGCAAAAGGTGCATGGTATGACGTACCGAAGCAGCCAAAATCTCTGTTTGGAAGCCATAATTTCCAAAAATATCTACTAATTGTTCGATAAGTTCCATTCCGTCAGAACCTACATCATCTAAGCGACCAATAAAAGGAGAAACATAAGTTGCACCTGCTTTGGCTGCCAAAATAGCTTGACCAGCCGAAAAAATAAGTGTACAATTTGTACGTATTCCTTTATCTGAAAAATACTTTATAGCACGAACGCCGTCTTTTATCATCGGAACTTTTACTACAATTTTGCTATCAATTTCGGCAAGCTCTTCGCCTTCTCTGATAATATCTTTGTATTCTGTTCCGATTACTTCTGCGCTTACATTGTCATCTACAATATCACAAATCGCCTTGTAATGACTGTAAATAGCATTTTTTCCAGTAATTCCGACCTTTGCCATAAGTGATGGATTGGTGGTTACTCCATCTAATATTCCTAAGTCTTGGCATTCTTTGATGTCTTGAAGATTGGCTGTATCTACGAAAAATTTCATGTTGTTTGTTTATAAAATAATGAAAAGGTATTTGATTTTTTTTGTCTAATTCATTAACATGTTTACAATTTTTGTATTAAAAACTAAATCTAATTCAATTCGTTTCTAATAAAAAAGTTGTTGTATCAAGATTATTTTACAAAGATGCGTTTTTTCTATCAAAAAGCCTTTTCTTATTCTTGTATTTTGAATATTTTAATGGCATTATTTAGCATACAACAAAATCACACGTCTGTTTTTTTGATAAAATATGATATTGACTTAATAAAATTCTAAATTTATATTCATTTTAAAATCTATCCTTTTAATTCTATTTTAATGCACAATTTTCCTCCTCCTGCTGATTTTCTAAAAAAACACGACCTTCGCAAGACTCCTTGTCGAATAGCTATCTTAAAATCATTTCTGAATGCTCAAACGGCTCTTTCACATCAAAATATTGAGGAGCTTGTCGGAGAAGAATTTGACAGAGTTACCATTTATAGAACGCTAACTTCCTTTGAAGAAAAAGGAATTTTGCATAAAGTTCCTGATATGACTGGGCAGGCAAAGTATGCGCTTTGTGAGAGTAATTGTCAAGAACACCAACACAAAGAAAATCATGTTCATTTTAAGTGTCAAGAGTGTGAAAATGTATATTGTCTTTCTCAAATTCAACTTCCTGATTTGAATCTTCCACAAGGATATAAAGTAGAAGAAGCCCAATTTTTACTTAGTGGAACATGTGAAAAATGTAATTTTTAGATAAAAAAATAAATAATTAATAGAAGAATAAAACTCTAAATATTTCGGTAAAAGATATTATTTCTTCGATAAACATACTGTTTTTTACGATAAAAGTATTTTTTTATGTCTTTAAGTAGTTTGAATATACTACTTTACTAGCAATCTCGTTATAGGAGTAAATAGCCAAATAAATTATTCTGAAAAGAATTTTATTAAAAGATTTATGCCATGAAACAAATTTTTACTCATACCTTTTTTCCAAAAAAAGCCATTCGATTTTTGCTGATGTTGCTTATTTTGTTAGTCGCAATGCCGATTATCCAAACAAAAAAAGCAGAAGCACAGACAACCAAAACAGGTAATTTTTTTACCAAACGTTTTAAACGAAAAAATAGATTCAAACGCAAATCCAAAAATAGTACTGCTTTTCAGCGTAAGCCTTTTAAGTGTTCGGAGGTAGGCAAAACAAAAGTAGAACAAATAAAAGTATCCAAAAAACAGCTTCGTAGATGGGAAGAAGAACGATTAGTAAAGGCAGAGCAAGAAAAAATGAAACAAAGACAAACCAAAAATTATGATACCAAACAAAGTGTAATTCTTTCTGCTTCATCAAAAAATGATATTCAAGAAATAAGCAGTCAGACAAAAATGAATATAATTCAAGAAAATATAGAAATCGAACCATCAAAAGCACAGAAAAAAGAAGATAAAAATACAGAAAAAGGAGGTTGGTATTCTTCTCAAAAACATAATTTGCCAAAAATTGCTCCCATTTTAATCAATAAAAAAAATCAAATTGCAACTCAAAAAAACAAACAAGAATTAGAAATTGCAGCCAAACATGCAAGATTAGGTTATACAATTATTTTGGAAAGTAATAATGAAAATCAATTACAAATTATCAAAAAACATTTGATTTCTATTGGAACAGAAGAAAAGTCTATTAAAATAAAATCTTCTCAAAATGAAAATCAAAATGAAGTTAATCTTAAAATAGAAAAATAACTTTTGGTCGAACAATAATATAACAGCAAATCTCTTTTTGTTTCTCATTATGTAGAAATGAAAAGAGTTTTTTTTTAGAATGATTTTTCAAATAAATCATTTTTTTTGAAAAATCTGAAACCTTTATTCAAAAAGAAACGTTATTTGTTTTAAATAACTTATTGTATCTTTTACACTAAGATAAAAATACCAGCATCAAAAAACCAAATTTATCTATCATTCTAACTTAACCACAACCACTCATGCCTGATTCGAACCGAGAACGAGATTTAGTTTTAGCTCCCAATGAATACGCCTTTATTTCTGACCAAACTAAAGGAAATATTAATGTTTATGTAGGTCCTTACAAAACCAGTCTTGCCAATACCGACCGTCCAGTTATGTTTGATGACGCTACTAAGCGTTTCGAAAAATGCTCTTTAGAAGACTCTATGCGTGCTTTTGTGATTGCGCCAGAGGGTTGGTATGTGGTATTGAAAAATCCCTCAAAAGAAAATACTCCACCAAAAGTAGGAACAAGTAATAATTTGGCAGAACTAAAAGTAGGACGAAAAATAAATATTTCAGGTCCTATTTCTTTTGCACTTTGGGCAGGGCAAATGACACGAGTGATTAGAGGACATAATCTTAGTTCCAATCAATATTTATTAGTCCGTGTTTATGACGAACAACAAGCACAAGAAAATTGGGACAAAGCAGTCATCAAAACAAAAGAAGGAGAAGCCAATGAAGTAAAAGAGCTCACAGAAGTAGCCGAAAATCTAACCATGGGACAACTCTTGATTATTCGTGGTGATGAGGTTTCTTTTTATATTCCACCAACAGGTATTGAAGTAGTGAGAGATGAAGATGCTTACCACGATGAATATGTGAGAGAAGCTGTAACCTTAGAGCGTTTGGAATATTGTATTTTATTGAATGAAGATGGAAACAAACGCTATATTCAAGGACCAAAAGTAGTCTTTCCAAAACCTACCGAAGTATTCATCGAAAAAAATGGAATGCGAAAGTTTAAGGCAATCGAACTCAACGAAATGAGTGGATTGTACATAAAAGTAATTGCACCTTACAAAGAAGGAAAAAAAGAATATAAAGAGGGTGATGAGCTTTTCATTACAGGAAAAGACCAAATGATTTATTATCCTCGCCCAGAACATGCAGTAGTGCGTTATGGAAACAAAGAACGCCATTATGCCATTGCCATTCCAGCAGGAGAAGGACGCTATTATTTGAATAGAAAAACGGGAACGGTGGCTCTCAAAAAAGGTGCAGCTATGTTTTTGCCTGACCCTAGAGAGTTTGTTTTGGTGCGTCGTGTACTAACAAAAAAACAAACTACGCTTTGGTTTCCTAATAATAATGAAGCAATGGAATACAATTTGGCTTTACAGGATATTGCCAAAAATGATAATTTTATTACTGATTTTGAGATTCAAGAACAAAATCAAGCCCCTCAACAACCACAACAGTTGCGTAAAAAAGCCAAAATATCTGATAAAATGGTTGGTGATGAATTTAATCGTGATAGTTCATTTACGCCTCCTCGCATGATTACTCTTGATACAAAATTTGAGGGAGCTGTTACCATTGCACCTTGGACGGGTTATGCTGTTTTGGTGGTTAGTAAGACAGGAAAACGAAAAGTTATTGAAGGTCCTCAAGCCTATTTGTTGGAATATGATGAAGAATTGGAAGGCATAGAATTATCAACAGGAACTCCAAAAACAACTGCAAATTCTATCAAAACAGTTTATTTGAGAGTGTTGTATAATAAAGTTTCTGATGAAATAATGGCAGAATCTTCGGATTATACGCAAGTCAGAATCCATCTTTCGTATCGTGTCAATTTTGAGGGAAGCTCTGATAAATGGTTTAATGTAGAAAATTATGTCAAATTTTTGACAGACCACATGCGTTCGTATATCCGAAATACAGTCAGAAGATTTCCGATTATGGAATTTTATGCAAATGGAATTACTATTTTGAGAGATGCCATTTTGGGAGAATCAGATAAAAAAACAGGAAAAAGAAAAGGGCGACTTTTTGAAGAAAATGGAATGAGAATTTATGATGTAGAGATTTTGGATATAAGTTTGGGAGATGCAAATATCGAAAATTTATTAGTTTCTTCGCAGCAAGATACCGTAATGCAAACCCTTCGTATCAATTCTGAAAAAAGAAAATTAGAATTTACAAAAGAAAGTGAAGCCATTACAAGACATATTGCAGCTACTCAATCCGAAACAAAACAGAAAATCTATGAGCTTCAAAAGCAAGAAACTCAAAAACTTTTAGAAGTAACTTTATCCAAAATTGAAAGTGAAATAACCAGTAAAGAACGTCATTTGCAAGCACGTTTGGACGAACAAAAATCGCTTAATCAAATCAATGAAGATGAGCTTTCACGTCAAAAATCAATTAATAATCTTGAATTAGAAAAAGCTCAAAAAGAATTAGAACAGTTTATTTTGGAAGAGCAAACCGAAGTAGAAGCTGTGGTAACAAAAGCAAAAGCTGTTTCTCCAGACTTAATTGCTGCTTTACAGTCGTTTTCTGATAAAGAATTGGCTCAAAAAATGGCTGACTCAATGGCACCGTTGGCTATTTTGGGAGGAAAATCAATCGCCGATGTCTTTGGGAATCTTTTGAAAGGAACGCAATTAAGTAGCGTTTTGAATGGATTGAAATTGCCTGAAAATACGGAAGAGTAGGTATTAATTTTCTTATAAAAACAAAAAAACGGTTTGCTTGAAGTAAACCGTTTTTTCTTGTAAAATACTTAAATTTCCTAAATTAGAAAAGTTGTTGAAGTGAATACATGTGCTATGCTTTTTTGAAAAATTTTCTGTCTTGATTTTTTTAAAACTTCTCTCTCCACCATT
>CAKZOK010000075.1 GCA_937136415.1 uncultured Cytophagales bacterium
TACTGGACACTAGATGTATTTGCTGTTCTGTGAGTCACAGAACAGGGAAAAACACCGTTCGTTGGTGTTTTAGCGTATCGACACCAACAACTTTTTAACTCATGTCCAGTACTCTAAAAAAAAACATCTCCGAACTCTTTCTCTGAAATACTAAATTTATCTTGCCAAAGGCTTTAGTTGATGCTCTACATTTTTGAGCCAATCTTTGGCAGCATTTATATCTTTAAAAAACTCAAACGTTGCCGAAACATCGTGGCTTTTATTTTCAGTTAAACTTGAAGCAATAGATTTGGCAGATATTTCGGCAAAAGCGTTTTTGTCTAGTACAATAGCTGTAAAAGAATCTTTTGGAACAGCTACTCTAATTCTCATAGCCCAATCATCGGCAAGCCATTTTTGGTCTTCTACACTAACGACAGACATAGTGCGAGAGTCAGAAAGATATTTATTTATCTGCTTTTCGATAACTACTTCGCCTGCTTTTTCCCACACTTCTCTAAAGGCAGTTGATTTTGCAAATTTTTTATATTCTATAGCAACATAATTTCCGTTTTCATGATAAGTTACATTTGCAACTTTATTATCTAGGATAAGCATAATAGGGGGTAAGAGTTTGTAATAAATGAAATTTAAAAAATACAATTTCTTTTTCTACCACACAATTTTTTCTTTATTCAAAAATGCCCCGATTCCTTTTTTACAATCTTCTGTCATTCTTGCTTTTGCATTGAGTTCGGCAGCATAACGAAGGGCATCAGGAATTGTCTTTTCTTGTACATCTAAAATGGCTTTTTTTGTAAGTGCCATCGCTTGAGCCGAATTTGTATCACAAATATTCTGACAAAAATCCAAAACAGTTTGCTCCAATTTTTCAGCTTCTACAATTTGGGTAACTATTCCATATTGTTCGGCTTTTTCGGCTTTGATAAGGTTTCCAGAAATAAGTAAATGTCTTGCACGTGCTTCTCCAATTTTGCGAATCAGAAAATACATCACAATCGCAGGAACAAAACCAATCTTGACTTCTGTATAACCATATTTTGCTTTCGGAACAGAAAAAACAAAATCACAAACCGACACCAACCCACAACCACCAGCAAGCGCATGACCCTGTACCTGTGCAATGGTAGGCTTTGAAAGCATGTAAATCTGTTCATACAAATCTTTTAAAGAAGAAGAATCTCCCAAGTTTTCTTGATACGAATTTGTCTGTAATGTCTGTAAATACCCCAAATCTGCACCTGCACAAAAAACATCGCCCTCTGCTTTCAAAACTACTACTTTTACATCTTTATCATTTTCTGCTTTTGAAAAATTAGCTTTTAGTTCTTCTACCAATTCATCACTAAAAGCATTTCTTTTTTCTGGACGATTGAGCGTAATAAAAGCAATTCGGTTTTTGACTTCGTAGTTGGTAAACATCTTGGAGATTAGGGGTTAGGACGAGAGAAGTGGAAATAAAAATACACTACTGATTTTTACATTCTTGAAATGGTAAAGATAAAATGAATTTTAGTTTAATCAAAAAGATTTCGAACAAAACCCTAAGGGTAGGCTGTTCAGAATTTGAAAAATTTCTCCTAGAGTTTTAACACTTTTTTAAGTAGTGAAAAAAAATGAAAAATTGTGAAAAAATTAAGTTTTAGGCTACATTATTTTGAAATTTTAATTGTCTTGAAAAGAGTAGTACACTTTTAAATATCTATAAATCAAATAATATTCTCTGAGAGTTTTTGTACTTAGTCAATTATCTTGTATTTTAAACTGGTCTGTACCGAAAGTCTGACCAGTTTAAAATAAGTATTCTCAATACTAAAAAAGGCTTACTTTGTCCAAGTCAGACCTACGGTACAGACTTTGACAAAATTTGATTTCACAGCAAAAAATTGTAGAAAGGCAAAAATTGTCAGAGAACCTCAAATAATTAGCGATTAAATCGTGTACTTATTTTATTCTTTATTAATTTACATATTTTGCTACTATTTACAAAACATCACTTTTCTAAATTTTTAATTTTAGCTTCTAAAAGGGAAAAAAAAGTTAAGGAACTTTTTATCATTGATTGAACAGCCTATATTAAACCCTAAGAGGCTTCATAATCCTTAGGGTTTAATAAAATTGATGCAATAAAGAAAACCTAAGCTGTTTCTAGGTTGCTTTGTGGTACAATTTCTTCTTCATTTTTATCAGCTTCATCTTTTTCTACTTTCAAATTATCGATAATAAATTCTTGTCTATCTCTTGTATTTTTTCCCATATAATAGGTAAGCAATTCAGAAATAGAAGTTGATTTATTCAAAATAACTGGTTGTAATTTCATATTTTCGTCAATAAATTGCCCAAACTCATCTGGAGAAATTTCTCCCAAACCTTTGAAACGTGTAATTTCGGCTTGTTTGCCTAGTTTGTTCATGGCAGTTTGTTTTTCTTCTTCTGAATAACAATAAATCGTTTCCTTTTTATTTCTAACCCTAAATAAAGGCGTTTCCAAAATATGTAAATGTCCTTTTTTGACCAAATCAGGAAAGAAATGCAAAAAGAAAGTCATCATCAAAAGACGAATGTGCATTCCATCAACATCGGCATCTGTCGCCAAAACAATTCTATTAAAACGCAGCCCATCTAAACCATCTTCAATATTCAAGGCGTGGAAAAGGAGGTTAAATTCTTCATTTTCATAGACTACTTTTTTGGTCTGACTAAAGCAGTTTAGAGGTTTTCCACGAAGCGAAAACACGGCTTGTGTCTGTACATCTCTAGCTTTTGTAAGACTTCCACTAGCCGAATCTCCCTCTGTAATGAAAATTGTTGTCTGTCTTTTTATTTCTTCATCTCCTTTTTTATCATCAAAATGAACACGGCAATCACGCAATTTTTTGTTATGCACACTTGCTTTTTTGGCTCTTTCGTTAGCAATTTTTTTGATACCCGAAATTTCTTTTCGCTCTCTTTCAGATTGCAAGATTCGCTTTAAAATTGCATCTGCAATCGTTGGATTTTTATGTAAATAATTATCTAATTCTCTTCTAAGAAAATCATTGATAAAATGACGAACACTAGGCGAACTAGAATCAGGAGAGATATTTTGAGAACCCAATTTTGTTTTTGTTTGTGACTCAAAAACAGGCTCTTGTACTTTTATGGCAATCGCACCAGCAATAGACTGACGAATATCAGCAGCATCAAAATTTTTACCATAAAAATCACGAATTGTCTTTACCATCGCTTCCCTAAAAGCAGCCAAATGCGTTCCTCCTTGTGTGGTATATTGACCATTTACAAAAGAATAATAATCTTCGCCATAATCGTTGGTATGACTAAAAGCAACCTCAATATCCTCTCCTTTCAAATGAATGATTGGATAACGCAAACTCTCTTCATTTACTTTACGCATCAAAAGGTCGTAGAGTCCTTTATTGGAATAATAATTTCTTCCGTTATAATTTATTGTCAAACCTGCATTTAGGAAAGCATAATTCCAAATTTGCTCTTCTAAATATTCTGGAATAAAGCGATAATTTTTGAAAATAGAGTTATCAGGTTCGAAGAGTACAAAAGTTCCATTTTTTGCCTCTTCATTTACAATCGGCAAATCATTTTTTAAGACTCCTTGATGAAATTCGGCTACTTTTGATTGCCCTTCTCGTGTAGATTTTACGCTAAAGTGTGTCGAAAGTGCATTGACAGCCTTTGTACCGACACCATTTAGACCTACCGATTTTTTGAAGGCTTCTGAATCATATTTTGCTCCTGTATTTATTTTGGAAACACAATCAATGACTTTTCCGAGTGGAATACCACGCCCAAAATCACGCACCGAAACCCTGTGGTCTTCAATTTTGATTTCAATTCTTTTGCCGTGTCCCATCACAAATTCATCAATACAATTATCAACTACTTCTTTTACAAGGACATAAATTCCGTCATCTTGAGCCGAACCGTCGCCAAGTTTACCAATGTACATACCAGGGCGCAGGCGTATGTGTTCACGCCAATCTAACGAACGTATGCTATCTTCGTTGTAAGTTGAGTTTTTGGTAGATTTTGTATTTTGAGCCATAATTTAATAGTGATTCTGAATTTTAGCTAAATTTTTCTGTTTTGAATTTGTCTGCTTTACTTTTTCAAATTTTATGCAAAGATGACTAATTTTTTGAGTAAAAAATACTTCTTTAATTATTTTTCAGTCTAATTCCATACAAAAGTGCTAATTAATTTAGCAAAAGTCAAGTATTCTTTCAACAAAAATTAAATCTAGCAAGAGTTAATTTTGCTTTTTATCCTCTCAAAAACTGATAATTTACAAAAATCTAACTTATATCTAATCTTTAATTCTCAAAAATCCATAAAAAGAATGTATTTTTGTGGTTTAGTTGAAATTATTCCCATTCTTTATTTGATAATGTTATTTTCTATGGCTTGTTATTCGCTTGTAGTTAAATAATGTTTTTTAAAATATTGAAATTTATTTATTATATCAATTTAATCATTGATAATCATCCTGTTATTTAATGAGAAATTTTATTCTTTTTTCAACAAAAATTATTTGTTGTTTTTTTCTTTTTATATCCTTATTTTCTTGTGCAGGCTATCAAAACAATATTCTTTTTCGTACAGGAGAAGATTTTGATAATAATGCCTTTGATGAAGTAAAGGCAAAGGCAGAACAAAATTATCGTCTTGCCCCTTTTGATTATATTACCATTCAGGTTTTTACTAATGATGGTGAGATTATAATTGACCCGTCTGGCGATTTTGGAGAAGAAATAACAGATGGAGGTGGAGTAATTACTCGTAATCAAAACCAATTTGAGAGTGATGTTTCTGGTATTCCGATTGCCACTGGAAATGCAGGAAATGTAAGAGACAGAACAGGTAGAAATGGCTTTCTTCGCAGGCATTTGATACAAGAAACAGGTCAAATTTTGTTACCAATGATTGGAAAAACAAAGCTGGCAGGTCTGACACTTTATCAAGCAGATAGTTTGTTGGCAGAAAAATTTAGTAAATTTTATGAAAAGCCTTATATTATTACTCGTTATATCAATAAGCGTGTTACTGTGATGGGCGCAATGGGAAATAAAGTCATCACACTTACCAATGAAAATATGACTCTTTTAGAAGTGCTTGCTTTGGCTGGAGATTTTGATAAAAATACTAGAGCAAACAAAATTCGTTTGATTCGTAATGCAAATGCAGGCAAACCTATTATGAAAAATATTGATTTGAGTACGTGGCAAGGATTAAAAAATGCAGAACTAATCATTCAGCCTAATGATGTTGTTTATATAGAGCCTCGTCGTCGTGTGGGTTCAGAATTTTTGGCTGATTTTGCTCAAGTAGCTACTGCTATTGGGAGTTCGGTAACACTTATTTTGACTGTCCTTTTATTGCAAGATAGATTCAAAGGTAACTAAAATGAATTATTTTAATATATAATTTTCACAAAAAATTTATTTTAAATAAACTAAATGAGCGAATTCGACGAAAATCCATTTATAAATGCTGCACAAGCAGCTGATGCCTCTAATGAAGAGAGTTTCTTAGCTGATTTTGATGTATCCAAACTTATTCGGGTAGTTAAGAAAAAATTAATTTATATAATTCTTTTATTGATTATCTGTGTTACAGCTTCTTGGGTAGTTTTGCGCTACACCAAACGCATATACAAATCTTCTTCTGTTTTGAAGTTAGAGATGAAGGGAAGTTCAGAGCTTTTAGGAAAAGGTATTTTTGCTAGTGATGATAATGTAAATAATTTTTTGATAGGAGAAATAGAACTTATTCTCTCTCGTTCGGTCTATGAAGAAGCCGTAGATAGCCTTAACTTAAATGTAAGCTATTTTGTAAAAGGGCGTTGGTGGTTCAATTATTTTGAGCGTTTTAAGGATAATCCTTTTCAAATTACTGGATATGAAGTCTATGATAATACTTTTTATAACCGTCCTTTGGATATACAAATTATAGATGAAGAAGAATTTGTATTGTCTTATCAAAATATTGAAGGAGAAAGTTTTAGTAAAATATATAAATTTAATACTCGCATCAAAAATCAATATTTTAATATTATTGTTTCTCTAACCGATGCGTTTAATAGTGAAAAATCTCCCTCTGAAAATTACTTTTTTCGATTAAATAGTTATGAATCTCAAATCAATTATATTTCTTCATCACTCAAATCAAATGTTGTAAATCCTAAAGCCTATACGGTTCAAGTTGCTTTTACAGACAACAACCCTTATAAAGCTGCCACAATTACAAATACAGTTGTGGATATTTATTTTGAAAAAACATTAGAAAATAAAAATAAAGTTTACAAACAAACCATTAATTACCTAGAAGACCAAGTCAGAATTGTACAAGATAGCCTAGAAAAAGTAGAAAAAAGAATTGACGATTACAAACAAGCAAACGGAATTGGTAATCAAAACCCAGAAGAATATCAGTCATTGATACAAAATATCTTAAATGATATTAGGGAGCTGCAAGAAGAGAGAATTGAAATGGACAATGAACTAAAGGTCTATAAACAAATATCTACATTATTAGAAAATGATTCTACGCTTTTGGTAGCCCTTACTTACTCTTCTATTCTGAAAGATTCTAATTTAAAAGAAAAATTAGAGAAAGTATATGAGGAGGAAAAAGAGAAAAAATTTATGTTAGATAGGGTTACAAAACAAACAGCAGCCTACCGACAAAAAGCAAAAAAAATCAGGCTTCTCAAAAAAGAAATTGATAAATTTATTACATTACATCAACGAATTATTTACGAACAACTTAGTGATTTGGCAATAAATATATACAAATTACAAAGTTCAATTCCCTCTTCTGCTAATGAAATAGATTTAGAACTCAAAAAAATGATGCGTTATCAAGATTCTTATCAACAAAATTATAATATTTTGTTGGGTAAGCTCATCGAAACAAGCGTTATTATGGCAGGAACAGTTACTAATTATCAACGACTTTCCGATGCTATTCCTAGCAAAGCTCCAATCTATCCAGAGCCTCAACTTTTTTATATTTATGGCTTAGGAGTGTGGCTGGCATTGTCTGTTTTATTGATTGGGCTTACCTACATAAGACAAAACAAAGTAGATTCGCTTCCAGAATTGGAAAAATTATCTACCGTACCGATATTAGGAATGGTGCCTAAATATGACAAGCCAATGGATTATTCGCAGCTTGTCATTCATCGAAAACCAAAATCTGCTATTAGTGAATCCTTTCGTTCGCTGCGTACCAATTTGGATTTTATGGGCAATATCTCCAATGATTCAGTTATCTCGGTTACCTCAACCACTTCTGGAGAAGGAAAAACGTTTGTGGCAGTCAATTTAGGTGGAATTATTGCCTTATCTCAAACAAAAGTAGTTCTATTAGATTTAGACCTTCGAAAACCAAAAGTACATTTGGCATTTGGTGTCAAAAACACAAGAGGAATAAGTACTCTTTTGATAGGAAAGACAACCATTGAAGAAGCCATAAACCATAGTGAGATTCCTAATTTTGATTTTATAACAGCAGGGGCGCAGCCTCCAAATCCATCAGAATTATTAATGAGTGATGAGTTTGGAGAATTAATACAAAAATTAAAAGAGAGTTATGATGTAATAGTATTTGATATGCCTCCTGTTGGATTAGTTACCGATGGAATTATAGCCATGCGTTTGGCAGATTTGCCTATTTATGTAGTGCGTACTGAATATTCTCAACGTGGGTACATAAGAGGGATTAATCGTCTTCATCAAGTACAAAATTTCAAAAAATTATCTATTATTCTTAATGCAGCCACCAAAAGTACAGGTGGTGGGTACGGATATGGATATGGATATGGGTACGGATATGGGTACGATTATGGATATGGATATTATGATGATGATGAAGAAAGACTGCCACTCTCAAAGAAAATCAAAAATTGGTGGATAAAAGCAAAACGAAAACTAAGAAGAATATAAAATATGATTTCATTATTTAGAAAAAAAACAAAGTCCTATGGCAATGTACTGCCCATTACAGTAGATATGCACTCTCATCTTTTGCCTGCAATAGATGATGGCTGCAAGTCTTTTGATGAATCTATTACGCTTATCAAAGAATTAATTGATTTAGGATACAAAAAACTAATTTGTACTCCTCATATAATGGGTGATTTTTATAGAAATACTCCAGAAATTATTTTGGAAAAATTAGACCAACTAACCGATATTGTTCAACAATTAGGGTTAGAAATAGAATTGGGAGCTGCTGCCGAATATTATTTAGATGAATCATTTATAGAAAGAATAAATAAAGCAGAACAGCTTCTTTGTTTTGGTAAAGAAAAATATCTTCTCTTCGAAACCTCGTATATGAATGCCTCTCCTCATATCGAAAATGTAATTTTTATGTTGCAATCTTTGGGCTATACTCCTGTGCTTGCACACCCAGAACGCTACGTATATTTATTTGATAATTATGCCCAACAACTCCAAGAACTTCACAAAAAAGGAGTTTTGTTTCAAGTAAATATTAATTCTCTTTCAGGATATTATTCTCGTCCTTCCAAAAAAATAGCTGAATATTTGATTGATAAAGAACTTGTCAGCTTCTTAGGAACAGATATGCACGGAAAACGTCATTTTCAATCTCTATTAAAAAGTAGAGAAACAAATCACTACAAAAAAGCTCTCTCTCAACAGCTATTAAACAACAAACTTTTAGAAGAATAAGTAAGAGATTGTCTTTTTATTTCGCTCCAAATTCTTCAATTCTATGATTACTAAAAATAAATTTGTATTTACTTCTGGGTTATAAGTTCATAATTCTGACTTTATTAATTCTTTATGTATATTTGTAGTATTGTTGGTTCTTTTTAGCAAAAAAGATTCCTATCATAAATTTTATTTCACACAATTTTTAAAATAGAACTTATTTTATGAGCGAAAATATCATAACCATCGAAAACGGCAAATTGAATGTACCTGAAAACCCAACTCTTCCTTTTATTGAAGGTGATGGAATTGGTACAGATATTTGGAAAGCATCACAAGCTGTTTTTGATGCTGCTGTTGAAAAAGCATACGACGGAAAAAGAAAAATAAACTGGAAAGAAGTATTAGCAGGAGAAAAAGCATTTAATGCAACAGGAAGTTGGTTGCCTACCGAAACATTAGACGCATTTAGAAAATATTTAGTAGGAATCAAAGGTCCTTTGACAACTCCTGTGGGTGGTGGTATTCGCTCGTTAAATGTGGCTCTTCGTCAAGAATTGGATTTGTATGCTTGTTTGCGCCCTGTTCGTTATTTTGATGGTGTTCCTTCACCAGTAAAACAACCAGAACTTACTAATATGGTTATTTTCCGTGAAAATACAGAAGATATTTATGCAGGAATTGAGTATATGGCAGGAACAGAAGAAGCCGACAAAGTAAAAAAATTCTTGATGGAAGAAATGGGTACTACTAATATCCGTTTTCCAAAATCGTCTTCTATTGGCATCAAACCTGTTTCGGAAGAAGGTACAAAACGCCTTGTTCGTGCAGCTATCAAATATGCAATCGCTCAAAAACTTCCTTCTGTAACACTTGTTCATAAAGGAAATATCATGAAATTTACGGAAGGTGCATTCAAAACTTGGGGATATGAATTAGCAGAGCAAGAGTTTGGAAATGAAACTTATACGTGGGCGCAATACGACCGTACAAAAGAAGAAAAAGGAACAGATGCAGCAAATGCAGAACAAAAAGCTGCTTTAGACAGTGGAAAAATATTAGTAAAAGATTCTATTGCAGATGCTTTCTTACAACAAATTTTGCTTCGCCCTGCTGAATATTCAGTAGTAGCAACACTTAACCTTAATGGTGATTATGTTTCTGATGCTTTGGCTGCTATTGTTGGTGGAATTGGAATTGCTCCAGGGGCAAATATCAATTATGTAACAGGTGCTTCGATATTTGAAGCAACTCACGGAACTGCTCCAAAATATGCAGGTTTGGATAAAGTAAATCCTTCTTCTGTAATTCTTTCAGGTGTAATGATGTTTGAATATATGGGCTGGCAAGAAGCTGCTGACCTTATCACAAACGGTTTGGAAGGTGCTATCAACTCTAAGCATGTTACTTATGATTTTGAAAGACAAATGGAAGGTGCGACACTTGTTTCTTGCTCTGGTTTTGGAAACGAAATTATCAAAAACATGAAACCTGTAACAGCATAAATAACCTTGCTTTTAATGGTTCAGAAATATAATCAAAATCTAATTTTAGAATTTTAAATACAATTTCTGTAACTTTATAGCGATACATTTTCACTAAGCTAATTTTTAATTAGTTTAGTGAAAATGTATCGCTATTTTTTTAACTAAAATATTTTATTATTTTGTCTTTCTCAAATAAGAAAATAAATTATATCCTGATTAAAATAATAATGCCGTTGTTGGTGTTTTAGCGAAGCGACACCAACAACCAAATAACTTATCATACTTTTTACAACACCACTAGAAAATAAATTATATCCTAATTAAAATAATTTCATTCATTAACCATTAATCACTAATTTTTATGCGTTTTTCATTTTTAAATACCCTTGCCTTTACACTACTTATTTGCCTGTTTTCGTGTAATTCTTCTAAAAAAGAAAATAATGAATCAAATAATGATTCGACAGTAATAAAAGACACAACTTCTAATGTGGTAGAAAATACACAAGCAGAAACAACTATTGAATTTTCAGAGGAGGATTCGAATAAAGAAGGAGGTTACTTTAATGTTTCTTTGGGAGAAGAAAAATTAAATGTCAAGACAAATTTTGCCGACAATGGTCTTTCGATGGATAAAAATACAGGAGTAACTACAATAATGGCTGGAAATGCCGACACCAGTATTATTATTGCTCTAAAAGGAGCTATTTCTGGAGAATTTCCAATCAAAAATGACAACAAACACTCTGCAAATGTAGATATAAATCTAACAACAACTTCAGGAAATATAAACGGCTCACTTACAGAAGGAACTGTAAATATTACAGAATTAGATGAGGCAGCAGGAACTGCAACAGGAGATTTTTCTGGAAAAACAGCAGACGGAAAAGAAGCAAAGGGAGAATTTAAACTCAATTTAAAGAAAATGTAAAAAATGTAGGGGACGCTTTAGCGTCCCTTTTTTATTTATTATTAAAATAGAAAAAGGCAAGTCATTTTCTCTAAATTATGAAATTCAATTTTGTATTTTTACTTCTTACTTTATTTCGGAAATTGCATCGTCAAACAATGCAAAGAACCGTGCTGGCGAATAATCGGCAAACAATTTATACCAATAATTTCTCTAGTTGGAAAGGCTTTTTTTATTTGAGAAAGAGCTAAATTATCAAGTTCTTTATTCTCATAAGTAGGAACTAAAACAGCTTCATTAATTATCAAAAAATTGGCATAGGTACTTGGCAAACGACGATTATCCTCCTCATGATATGCAGCAGGCGCAAAAGGCAAGGGAATTAATTTATAGGAATTGTTATCAACTGTTTTGAAATTTTTGAGTTCGTCTTCCATTTTTTTCAATGAAGAATAATGAGAATCTGATTTATCCATCGGAGGCGCAACATAACAAATCGTATCATTAGGGCAAAGTCGTGCAAGTGTATCGACATGTGCATCTGTATCATCGCCTTCCAACCCTCCGTTTTCTAACCATAAAATACGATTTGCACCAAAATATTTTTTAATTTTTGTTTCTATTTCTTCTCTTGAAAAATTAGGATTTCTTTCTTTTGAAAGCAGGCATTCAGAAGTTGTCAAGATTGTGCCTTTTCCATCTGATTCTATTGAACCTCCTTCTAATACAAAGTCTATTTCATTTACTTTGCTTTTCAAATAGTTTTCGTTTTTTAAGTTTTGAGTAATCAAATTATCTTTTGTTGCTTCAAATTTATTTCCCCAGCCATTAAAAGTAAAGTCTAAATGAATTTTTTTCTCATTTCCATCACTATTTTTTTCCAGAATAGTCATTGCCCCATAATCTCTTGCCCAAGTATCGTTAGAGTTTATTTGAACAAAAACTATTCTATCAAACTGTTTTTTATCCAAATTATGAAATAACTTTTCAGTTTCTATTTTATTTTGACACACCAAAAGCACATTTTCAAAGCGAGTAATCTGGGTTATAATTTCTATAAAAACAGGAGTTACAAGTTCCAAATCATCTTTCCAATCCGAATTTTGATGAGGAAAAGTAAGCTGAACAAAAGATTGTTTTTCCCATTCAGCAGGAAGACGACGAGATTTTTTTTTAATATTTTCAGACATAAGGGGAAATTACGAATTAAAGATTACGGATTACGGATATAAAATACTGATTATCAATAAATTAAAAGCAAAAAAGAGTACTTTATTTAATTTCTATTCTTAAGAGAATAAGTAACAGATAGTGGTGTTGTAAAAAGTATGATAAGTTATTTGGTTGTTGGTGTCGCTTCGCTAAAACACCAACAACGGCATTGATTATGAATATAAAACACTGACTATCAGAAAATTAAAACCAAAAAAAGTGCTTTATTTACTATTGGAAAGATATTTTTATTTTTTTGCACAGACTAGAAAGCCTGTGATACTTTGTGTTACAAAATAAAGTAATTTTTGGAGCAAAAATGTTCTATTTTTCATTATATCACCTAACTTTTTGTGAAGACTTTTTTAAAAAACATTAAACAATTTATATCTTTATGGAGTTAGTCTATTATTGCTAATAAAAAAATAAAACAAGCCTCCTGAAAATATTAAAGATTCATTGTTTTCCTGATTGAATAGAAAAAGGCTCTTACATTTTGTGAGGGTCTTTTTGTTTTATGCTTCTTTTATCATAATTGACAGAAACCTACCAAAAATATCTGTTTCTAAATATCCAATTGTTCCAAAGCCCATTCTTTTATAAAAAATCTCAGCATTTGGGTCAGCATTTAATTTTATTGTATCAATTTTTGTGTTTTTTAATCGCTCTGACAAATCATTCATAAGAAATCTCCCATATCCTTTTCCTATATAATCAGGTAAGACAAACAAATTTTCTAGCATTATTGTATATTTATCTTCTTCATAAAAAGAGTAATACGCAATTATTTTATTCGTTTCTTCTTCTATCAACAAATAAAACTGCTCTTCTTCAATTTGCTTTGTCGTAATGGTCAGTTCTTCCTCCCATTTTTGGAGTTGCTCATCGCTATAATCCCAATAGGCTTTTGATTTTTTGGTTATTTCTGTTAGAATAATGTGGTCTTTGGGTGTGGCTTTTTGGATTTTCATTTTTGAGTAGTATTCATTTCCTCTAAAAACAAACGATAAGCATATTTTATTAATTCTTGTACACTTAATTCGTATTCATCTAAGAAAAACTTATCAAAATTTTCATTCATATAATATCCAACTAGAGAAAATTCCTGTTTTTTATCTCCTAAAGAAAAAATTGTTTTGAAGACCGAAAAAAATGATAATCTAATCTCTCTATCTGTGTAATCTTCTGAACAATACTCCAAAAAATTGCTTGTTTCTTTTCTCAAATAATTTGTTATATTTTCAATATGTTCTTTGCGCTCATTTTCCAAATTCTCTTTGCCCAAAAATTTATTTATCATTTCATTAGCTCTCTCTAAATCAAAATCATTTATATCAGACTTTGGAAAAAATTTTCCATCTTTATTTACTCGAAAAAAATTTAGTGGCTCATCTATTTCTGGGTGTAAATACAAGGGCTGTTCCTTCAAAAGCTCTTCACTCGTAGCAAGACATTTTGACAAAATAAAATTTCCATTTTCATCAATAGGTGGAGATTGAATTTTTGCATTTTTAGTAGGAAAATTATCATCTTTTATTTTATTGCATTTTTTACAAAGAGGAAATAAATTTGTCCACTCTAACGCTAACCAATAATAATTAGTTTTGGGGCGAAAATGGTCTATTGTAAATCCTTTATTGCTTTCATCTTGCTTTAAAATAGTTTCACAAAAACCACATTTATTTTCATAAATTTCTTTTAAATCTTTCTTTGTAGGTTGAGCATAATGCTTATTTTTCCAAAATTTAGGCTGTTTTGTTAGTAGCTCTTCTTTTAGTTCTGCTTGTCTTCTTTGTAAAGCTGCTGGAACTCCACTTGGTTTATCGATTTTTCTCATAGAATTTTTTAAGATTTAGGAGGAGTAAAAACAAACTTTTTGCTTAGTTCTTTCAATCGTTTTTTATTCTCTTCTTTCTTAATTATCTCATCAAAATTATCTTCTACATTCAGTTCTTCAATTCCTTTATTTTCTGTCGAACGTATGCTTTCCATATCAAACAAAGGCGACGTATAAATCGCATTTGGCAATAAATTTTTGACATCAATATCCATTCTTTCAATATACGTTCCTTTTTCTTCGCTTCTCTGCACTCTAAAAAACACCGTATTTTCTGGCATTCCTAACAAAGAAATTGCACTATGTGTCGTAACAATAAACTGAACTTTAGGAAAAGTAGTAGAAAGTATATGAGGAAATTCTTTTTGCCATTTTGGGTGTAAATGTGCTTCTATTTCATCAATTAAGACAATTCCTGTAAAATCACTAGGATTTTTTTCTTTGGGTTGCGCTTCTGAAAGTCGCATAATCATGTCGCCTATCATCAAAACAATACTTTTATGTCCTGCCGATAAATGCTTAAATTCCACTTCAATTCCTTTTTCAATAAATAGAAAATCACTAATTATTTTTGTTTCGTCTTTCTTTTTAATTTCTGATACATTTGGAAGAATCTCAAGAATAATTGACTTAACTTTTTCAAAAAGCTCCTTATCATTCACCGAAACATCACGCAACCACGAATCAAAAATATTAGTCAGTTTTGCTCTTTCTGGGTCAAGATTTAATAACGGGTTTTGCATTTCTTTTTTATCCGAAACACGCAAACGAGAAGTGCCATACGCTGCAAAACTTTTGAGTTCTTTCATGTGGTGGCGAGTAGCATATTCTGTTGGTTTTCTAGGGTTATTAAGTATATCATTTGTATAGGGTTTGTTTTTTTCTTGATACCTCATTGAAATATAACTATTTTCATTTCCCCTATCTTCATCAGACATATCATCAGAATTATATAATCCTAATCCAATAGCTTGCAGAATTGAGGTTTTTCCATCTCCATTTTCTCCTGTAAATGCTATAAACTGTGCGTCTATTGGAATTGGTGTTAATATTTTTTGTATTGCTTGAAAATTGCTTATCTGTATAAGGAAGATAGATTTCAACAAATGCAAACTATTAAATGTAGAGTAATATTTATTAGCTTTATTTTCAGATAAAGCAAGCTCTGTTGCTTCATTCAATACGGACACAAAACCAGTAGCTAACATTTTAACAACTTGTAAATCAATAGGCATTTTACCATCATTACTCCAAAGTTTTTCTATTATCTCAAATACTTTCACTTCTTTTTTATCTATATTATCATTGATAATATTATAAGAATAATTTATTTTTTCATAAGGTTGGTAATTGTATGGATTACGTGTCAGTACTAATAGTTTAAATTTCATTTCTCTTATTGTCTTGAGCAAGTTAATATCCTCAAAATTTTCTATAATTTTTTTCTTTAAAAATTGACTTTCTTCTTTCGTACTTCTAAAATTAATCCTACTGCATTCTTTTATAATACTATTCAACTTACTCAAAATTTCTCTATAATAACTTATTTTCTCCTGTACAATTTTAGGCAATTCACTTTCCATATTCTTCTATTTTTTTTGGTGTTTTAATGGTTTCAAATATACTATTTTTTTGGGAATTTGTTTAATACAGTATTATTAATCCTCAACGACGCTTTTAAGCTCGTTGACGGTTCAGCAAAACAACCAACCGTCGTTGAGGCTCAAATGAAGCCGTCAAACGAGGATTTTTAAAACTGCTTCTTTACTTCATTCCAAATCGTAGGCAACCAACCCACCACAGGCACATACATCAACAAAACTTCTGGATTATCTACCACCAAATCTACTGTTTCTTTTACCATATCAAAAACATCTTTATCGTCTTCTGCTTGTGTTTCTGATTCGGTAGTTTGTGCAATTTGTTGAGCTTGAACTACTTTTTGTTCTAAAGAAGGCGCAATACTTGAAAAATTATTAAGCTCAAATAATTTATTTTGAAACTGTTTTTCGTGGTCAATAAAACGAAATGCCCACGTAAAAGGCAGATATTCAGGCAACTTTTTCCATTTCCAAAGTGCTGTCAGAAAAAACTCTTTCCAGTTGTACGGATTCTCGCCATAATGTTCTACGGCTTCATTTAATTCTCGCTGCATAATCGCATGAATAGCATCACGAAGCGCAAAAATTTCTTCTTCGGTAGCTTCTTCTACTGCTTTTCCTAAAATTTTGTAAGGTTTTATACGTCTGCCACGAACAAAAATGAGCTTTGCAGGAAGTGCAAAATAAAACATCCAAGGTTGCAAAGGAATCAAAACGGTCATAAAACCAACAGGCAAAAATGGAATGCCTAGCCTTTGAACCAAATTATCCAAAAATTCAATACTATAACTAAATGGATTAATGTATTCGGCATTGACGGTAGCGAAAGGAATAATATCAGCTTTGTGTTTCAAACTCATTCGCAGTGTAGAAGTAGAAAGGCGTTGCAATTCATATTTTTTATCGAATCCTTTTCCAATTCCTCCCACACCTTCTGGATAAATCAAAACATTGAATTTTCCTTGTTCCATCATCGTTTCGAAATTGAGTGAAGTGGCATCTACTCCACCTGCTCTTTTCCAAAAATTTTGTATCGCAAACGGACTCATCAAGTTGCTCTGTGAAAGCATCGGCGCAGTAAGTGGACGAGCAACCTTTGTCATGTCATAATTATGTAGCTTCAAAAGCATTGATGAAAAAATAATTGCGTCCCACGGAAAAGCCATTCCAGAATGATTACTGGCAAAAATCAGAGGTGCATTATTTTTTCTTTCTGGATAATCTTCTCCTTCAAAACCCACAAATTTGGTTCTGAAATAATACAAGCTCAATGGTTCTAAAATTCGTTTTATCAGACTTGCTGAATAACGAGGGTCAAAAGGAGTATTTATTTTATTTTCATTTGCAATAATTAATTGCTTATGACTTTCTAATTTTTGAGCTAGATTTTGAGCTTTTATATTTATATTGTCAGAAGGAATGCCTGTTACTGTTATATTTAGCTTCGCTGAATTATCAGTTTTTGAAGGATTTTTATTTTTCATAATATTAATATTTTTATTTGAATAACCACAAACAGCATTTTATAAAAAAATAATATTTATATTAAGTTGTATTTTAATTCATAATTATTTTTTATTTCACAAAGTACGCAAATTATTTTTTATTTTTATAACTTAGGCAAGTAAAAATAAGTATTGATTGCGAATTAAAAACTACAAATTAAAAACACAAATCACTGAGCAATAACAAATTACAACAATAAAACAACTCTTTATTTAATTCCTATTTCTAAAATTTTGATATAAAAATATAACGAAATATATTCTTAAAATCAGAAAAGTCATTTCCTCTCTTTTCAGAGAAGAAATGACTTTTTATTTTATTGATAGATATGCTTTAGCATAAATGATGTTAGACTTTTGAAGTGTTCAAAAAATTCTTACATCATTCCACCCATTCCACCCATTCCAGCAGGAGCAGATGGCATCGCTTCTTTTTCTTCTGGGTCGTCTGCAATTACGCATTCTGTTGTAAGAAGAAGAGAAGCAATAGAAGCAGCATTTTCAAGAGCCAAACGAGAAACTTTCGTTGGGTCAAGAACGCCAGCAGCTACTAAATTTTCGTATTTATCTTCACGAGCATTGTAACCAAAATCGCCTTTTCCTTCTCTAACTTTTTGTACAATTACAGAACCTTCAAGACCTGCATTAGAAACAATAGTACGAAGAGGAGCTTCAAGAGCCTGACGAATAATGTTTACGCCTGTTTCTTGGTCTTGATTTTCGATTCCATTTTTACCAATAACAAAATCATTCAAAGAATCCAAAGAACGGATAAATGCTACACCACCACCTGGTACTACGCCTTCTTGTACGGCTGCACGAGTTGCGTGTAATGCGTCATCTACTCTGTCTTTTTTCTCTTTCATTTCTACTTCTGTAGCTGCACCGATATAAAGAATTGCAACACCACCAGCTAATTTAGCCAAACGTTCTTGCAATTTTTCACGGTCATAATCAGAAGTTGTTTTCTCAATTTGAGATTTTATTTCATTGATTCTGCGAGTAATATTTTCTTTTTCACCAGCACCATTGATAATTGTAGTATTGTCTTTATCAATAGTGATTTTTTCTGCTTGTCCTAAGTAAGAAAGCTCTGCACTTTCCAATTTATATCCACGCTCTTCACTGATAAGTGTACCACCTGTAAGCGTTGCGATGTCTTCAAGCATTGCCTTACGACGGTCGCCAAAACCAGGAGCTTTCACTGCTGCAATACGAAGTGCGCCACGGATTTTGTTTACTACAAGTGTAGCCAACGCCTCGCCATCAACATCTTCCGAAATGATAACTAATGGTTTGCTTGTTTGTGCTACTTGTTCCAAAACAGGTAAAAGCTCTTTCATAGAAGAGATTTTTTTGTCATAAATCAAGATATAAGCATCATCTAATTCTACCTCCATTGTTTCTGTATTGGTTACAAAATAAGGAGAAAGATAACCACGGTCAAACTGCATTCCTTCCACAGTTTTTACTTCTGTTTCAGTACCACGAGCTTCTTCTACTGTAATTACGCCATCTTTTCCTACTTTGTCCATTGCATCAGAAATCATTTTACCGATTTCCATATCATTGTTGGCAGAAATTGCACCTACCTGTGCTACTTCTGAAGAAGCTTTGATAGGGCTAGATTGAGATTTTAAATTCTCAACAATTTTGAGAACAGCTTTGTCCATACCACGTTTCAAATCCATTGGATTTGCACCAGCAGCAACATTTTTGATACCTGCATTAAAAATAGCTTGTGCCAAAACAGTTGCAGTAGTAGTACCATCACCAGCCATATCAGCCGTTTTTGAAGCTACTTCTTTTACAAGCTGTGCGCCCATATTCTCAACAGGGTCTTTAAGGTCAATTTCTTTAGCTACTGTTACACCATCTTTAGTTACTGAAGGCGCACCAAATTTTTTGTCTATTACTACATTACGACCTTTTGGCCCCAATGTTGTTTTTACTGCATTTGCAAGTGCATCAACGCCTTTTTTGAGTTGTTCACGAGCTGTTGTATCGAATGATATTATCTTAGCCATATTTATTTTGAATATTTTTTTGTTCTATTAAAAAATTTGTAGAAATGTATTTTTATAGATTTGTAAATACACATAATTCTAATTTGATAAATGAAATTATGATATTTTATAGAAAAATAAATCCATAAAAAGGAATCTGTTTTTTTGAAGAACGAAAATCAAATTACTATTTTTCTAATTAATTAATTAGAGTTTTTCATCGTAATTTTTAATTCGTAATTCATAATTGTTTTTTAAACAACTGCATAAATATCAGACTCACGCATGATAAGGTAATCACTTCCTTCTACATTTATTTCTGTTCCTGAAAATTTACCATAAAGGACATTATCGCCTACCTTTACCGTAATTGGTTCATCTTTTTTTCCATTTCCTACTGCAATTACTTTTCCTCTTTGTGGTTTTTCTTTTGCCGAATCAGGAATGATAATTCCACTTGCTGTTTTTTCTTCTGCTGCATCTGGTGCAACCAATACACGGTCTGCTAAAGGACGAATATTTACATCAGCCATAGTTGTCTAGTTTATTTAATAGTGAATGAATACATAATTTTTTGTATCATTTTTTTGATTGTAGCCAAAATACATTTTAGATTTTGATTATGATACATTTGATAGTAGTCTTTACATAGAATATGCCAATGCGAAAAATATTTTTTTGTGTGTAAATTTTGTCTTTTTGCTTTATAATTAACTGCCATTTTGTCGCAATATGGTTTTACCTTCATTAAAAAAAATTGAATGATACACTCTTACTCAATCTCTTCTATCAGATGCAAAAACTCATTCAACATCATTGCCGTTGCTCCCCAAATAGAATCTTCATTTATGGCAAAATAAGGAACATCTAAAATAATTTTGTTTGGCAAAACTATTTCTCTTTGCATCTTTAAATCTGGGTTTTTGAGTGAAGATAAAGGAGCTTCAATAATCCTATCTACTTCTTTTGGGTCAGGAACAAAATCAGGTTTAGTATCCAAAAAACCAATAAAAGGCGTAACCATAGAATCGCTTGGTGGAATATATAAATCAGACAAATGCCCCAAAATATTCATTTTTGGAACAATAACCCCTATTTCTTCTTCTGTTTCTCTGATTGCTGTCATCATCAAATTTTCATCTTGCATTTCCTTACCTCCACCTGGTAAGCCAATTTGCCCACCATGATTGTGTGTTCCTTCATATTGAGGACGCAAAACTAAAGGCATTTTCCAATCCGACCTTTCATTTCCATCTTCATTTTCAAAAGGATAAAGCAGCAGCAAAACAGCAGCAATTCGTGTTTTTTCACGTTCTTTATATTGAAAAAAATCTGTTGGTTTGCGTGGAGAAGAAGCCATTATTTGCTGCGCTTTTTTGGCAGGACGAAGAGGCGAGTCAAGACGATTTTTAAGTTTTTCTATAAAATCATTCATTCAGAAAACAGTTTTTAGTTAATTTGATTATAAATAGAAAATACGTTCAATAACTGCATTTTGTTTGATTTTTTGAAAATGAGCTATTTATGTTAAAAAATTAAATGTATCATAATTTTTAATTCGTAATTGAATCCATGAAAAATTTAAAAGTCGGATTGGTACAACAAAAATGTACTACCAATAGGGAAGAAAATATCAAAAAAAGTCAGAATAGTATCAGAGAATGCGCCCAAAATGGAGCTAATTTGATTGTCTTACAAGAGCTTCATAATAATATTTATTTTTGTCAGACTGAAGATGTAAATTATTTTGACCTTGCCGAAACCATTCCTGGTCATACTTCAAATGCCATTGCTCAAACGGCTAAAGAATGTGGAGTTGTTGTTGTGGCTTCTATTTTTGAAAGACGAGCAGCAGGAATTTATCACAATACTGCCATAGTTTTGGAGAGTAATGGAACGATTGCAGGAACATATCGCAAGATGCACATTCCAGATGACCCAGCCTATTATGAAAAATTTTATTTTACTCCAGGAGATTATGAAAAGCGAGGTTCTAATTTTAATAATGAAGAAAAAGGAGCTGGTTTTGAGCCTATCGATACTTCTGTCGGACGCTTGGGAGTTTTGGTTTGTTGGGACCAATGGTATCCAGAAGCTGCACGACTTATGGCTCTTGCAGGTGCAGAAATTTTGATTTATCCGACGGCTATCGGCTGGGAAAAAGGAGATACACAAGACGAAAAGGATAGACAACGAAATGCTTGGATTATTTCACAACGTGGGCATGCAGTGGCTAATGGTTTGCCAGTTATTTCTGTAAACCGTACAGGTTTTGAGGCTGATTTGACAGGCGTAACAGACGGAATTACATTTTGGGGAAATAGTTTTGTAACAGGTTCGCAAGGAGAGTTTTTGTTTGAAGGAACACAAGACAAAGAAGAAAATAATGTTGTTGAGATTGATATGAAGAGAAGTGAAAATGTACGTCGTATTTGGCCTTTTCTTAGAGATAGGCGAGTTGATGCCTATTCAGATTTATTGAAGCGATATAGAAGCTAGTTTTTTTTAAAAAAAATCTATTATTTCTCCTTCTTTTTTTTTAGTTTTGGTTCTCTTGTACTCAAAATTTATCAAATAGATTTTTTTAATGTATTTTTGAGAAAAATTATTTTTTGTTGTTTGTATCAAAACCTATGAAACGCATTCTTATCGCATTATCTGATTCTGAAAAAGAGCAGAAAGAAGAAAAAATATTAAAATGGCTAGAAGAAGAAAATATCTCAACCGAAGCTTTGGATAATTATGTTCAAACCGAAGTAGATAATAAAATAAAAACAGAAGAAGAACAAACAGAACAAAAAATCAAAAAGACAAGCAAAAAAATGCGTCTAGTTGCTGTTGTGTCGTTAGGTGTAATTTTGCTTTTGGGAGGTTTGGCTTTTTTTCAAATGCTAGAAACAGATTATCAAAAAGAGCTTTTGAAAGAATCTCAACAAGAGTCCAAACTTCACAGACAGGTCGTACAGCAGCTTCAAGATTCAATTATTGCTCGTGAAATGCGACATAAGGCATTTGTTAGCAAACACTCATCAATGAAAAATAAAGCAGATACCTTGATTTTAGATAAATAATAATTTGGATAAAAAAATAAAGGATTGAAAAAAGATTCGGAATTGTAAAAAAATAATCGTTTTTTTGTAACCTTTTTCTAATTTATTTTTTGTCCTTTTTTTATATGATTTCTACTCCTATCCAAAAAATTCCTTTTTATCAAGTTGATGCGTTTGCTACACAACCATTTAGCGGCAATCCTGCTGCTGTTTTTTTGTGTGATGAAACCTTATCAGACAAACAATACTTGAATATTGCTAGAGAAATGTATTTGCCCGAAACTACTTTTTTACGTCCTTTGATTGATAAAAAAACAAAAAAAGAAAACCTAAATTGGCAGACAGCAAATCTTTTTGAAGTACGTTGGTTTATGATAAACGAAGAAACAAACCTTTGTGGGCATGCAACTCTGGCAGCAGCACACGTAATTTTTGAAGAAATAAAAAATATTCATACAGAGGTTACTTTTCGTACTCGTAGTGGTGATTTGGTTATCAGAAAAGACGATTTTGAAGGAGAAGAAAATTTTATAAAAATGCAATTTCCAGTAGAAGAAAGTTTTGAAAATAGAACTCCTGAAGCAAATTTATTAAAATCATTAGGAATTGAGAATCAAAAAATAAATTCTTCCGTTTATTTTCCTATCAAACAAACTTGGATTTTGGAGTTTGAAAGTCAAGAAGAATTAGAAAAATTAAAGCCAAATTTTGAAGAATTAATAAAAAATAAATATCAAAATCCAATCAAAAAAATAGGAATTACTGTAAAAGGAAATTCAAAATATGATTTTATTTCTCGTTGTTTTTGTCCTTGGATTGGAATAAATGAAGATGCTCTTTCGGCTGTTTCTCATGGGCTTTTTGCAAAATATTGGCAACCTCAACTCAATAAAAATACTTTCTTTGCTTATCAAGCCTCAAAACGAGGTGGACATATTCATTTACAACTCTTAAAAGAAAATGGAAAAGACAATCAAGTTTTGTTAATTGGAAAAGGAATTACTACTTTAGAAGGAAATGGAAGAATATGATTTGAAGCAAGGAATTAGGGGCGAGAGAAGAGAGAATGAAAAATAAATTACAAACCTAAAGTTATTCTAAAATTAATAATTGAATTTGAAATTAACTGATTACTGGTAACTAATTACTGGTAACTGGTTACTGATTACTGATTACTGATTACTGAAAAAAATGCACATCGAACCTACCATACATCACCTAGACCACCCTTCTATGGGAGGTTGGATAGAAGTCGTTTGTGGCTCTATGTTTTCTGGCAAAACAGAAGAGCTTATTCGTCGTCTTACTCGTGCCAAAATTGCACGCCAATCCGTTCAGATTTTCAAACCTGCGATTGATACTCGTTATGACGACCAAAAAGTGGTTTCTCATAATCAAAATGAAATTGATTCGATTGCAGTCAAAAAAGCAAGCGATATTCTGACCATCTTAGAAGAAAAAGATTGTCAAGTTATTGGGATTGATGAGGCTCAATTTTTTGATAAAGAACTCGTCAAGGTCTGTCAAACTTTGGCAAATCAAGGAAAACGAATTGTTATTGCAGGCTTAGATATGGATTTTGCAGGCAAGCCATTCGGAATAATGCCCAATCTTTTAGCTATCTCGGAATATGTAACCAAAGTACACGCAATCTGTATGTGTTGTGGAAAAGTGGCAGCTTATTCTTTTCGCTTAACTCCTTCCAAACAAAAAATTTTATTAGGAGAAAAAACAGAATATGAAGCTCGTTGTAGAAAATGTTTTTTAAAAGGAAACCTAATGCAAAATGCTGATTGTAATGAAGTTTTGAAAGATGAAGTTATCTAAAAAATATTTATTCATTTCTTTTTGCAAGCTCATCAATCGCTTGTAATTCTATCAAAATGATTTCTTTTTTGAGCGCACTAAGAAAAGCAAAGGCAGCTTCTGGAAATGTTTTTTGAAAATGAGCTTCTACCAAATCAGTATTTTGGTCGTGTAATAATTCTATATCATTTTGAGAAATAAAAGGAGATATAAAATTCCATTTGTTATCAATTTTTTTTATATTGGTTATGTATTCAGTTAGATTTTTTTCTAATTTATAACCTCTTCCTTTCTTATTTTTTCCTACAAAAAATAAAATAGTTGCATTTTTATAGTTCTTGTCAGCAGGAATATTATCCAAAAGATGAGCAAGGTCATAATATACTTTGTCTATGTGCTGCAAAATAATTTCGGTATGCTGACGCAGCAAATCTCCTTTTCGTTTCATTGTCGAATTTTGCCCTAAAGCCTGATAATGAATATCATAAAGAGCTTCCAAACTGTCAGCAGCCTTGCTATTTTGTTTTTCTAGGTTTTCAAAATGAAGTGCAGGCGAAAAATCAATTATTTTTGTATTTTTAGAAGTATTGTTTTGATTTTTAGAAGTACACGAAAGGCAAAACAGACCCATTATTCCTATTTTAAGATAAGAATGAAAATGTAGATGAGAAGAAAATAAAATTTTCATACAATAATGAGTTTACTTTTTTAATAAAGGAATAAAAAATATCAAAATTAAAAGTACTGGACATGGCAAATACTGTTGTTGGTATTCCCACCGACGATATTACCATTCATGTCCAGTACTGTAATCAAAATTACTCCTTGCTTATCAAACGATTTTCTGGGTGGGGTAGTTGCCAGCGTTTTTTGAGTGCTTCGGGTAGTGCTGCAATTTTTCTGACTTTATAATCAAAAAGAACCATTCCAGTCTTGACTTTCAATATTTCTCTTCTTGAATCTTGGTCAATAAATTTGTAATATAAGTCAAAACCTGAACTAGAAAGCCCTCCAACAGTTACATATACTTCAAAAACATTCCCATAAAACCCTTCTCCCTTAAACTGCATTGCGACATCTGCCATAATCACACCCAAGCCCATAATATCAAGCTCACTTTTAAAGCCTTCGCTCATAAAAAACTGAACTCTTGCCTCATGAACCAAACTCAACATGGCATCATTCCCAACATGTCCACCATAATTAAGGTCTGTAATTCGAACAGCAATATCTGTCTTAAATAAAAACTGGTCTGGTAAATCTACTTTTACTCTATTCATCGATAATTTTATTTTTTGAAGCTGTTTAAACTTTTAAAATTGTGCATTCAGTTCTTCAGAACTAAACAAAACTAGAGTACTGGACATGAGTTAAAAAGTTGTTGGTGTCGCTACGCTAAAACACCAACGAACGGTGTTTTTCCCTGT
>CAKZOK010000076.1 GCA_937136415.1 uncultured Cytophagales bacterium
CATGATACGCATGAATTGGTCGTCGATACGCTCGTTGTGATGTTTCAGGTAGCGGGCGATTGCCTCAGAAACAACAGCAAGTACAACATCGTTAATAGTGCCGCCTAAGTGACGACGAATTTCTCGGATTTCATTAAACGGTTTTTTCAGCCATCTAACTCGACGTTTAGGGCCAATGGTTCCTGCATTAAAGGGTGCAGTGATTGCCGGTTTAGAAACGAAACGAGTAAATACTTCCATGGCTTTTTGCAGCCGTGCGGGTAAATCCTTTTCCGAATTGAAAGCGTCAATTGGGTTGTAACTTGTCATGTTGCGATAATTATCTAGCATTGCTTCGCTGATAAGTTCACCCGCAGATGGCGCGGGCAATGGTTGCCAGGGTGTTTTCGGTTTGGGTGTTTCTGGCGGGTTTGGCGACAAATCGTACAATATGGTGGTTAGGTCAACACCTGAAGCACCATCAATCAGGGCGTGGTGTGTTTGCTGAAGTATCAATGGGCGAATAATCGTTTTCCCATTTTTTATTTAACTCTATTATCACTACAAAGTCAGCATTTGTATTTTTGATTGTCCTTTTTACTTCATCATAATTTATATTCGAACTCAAAATATTCATCAAAAGTAAACTTTTTACAGTCGTATCATTTTCTATTTTTTGCTTTATTTTTTCAGAATATTCTATGCCAGTAGGGCTTCCAAAAAATATAGATGTATAAGTTTGAGAATTTTGCCAATACGAATAAGAACTACCTAAGTTAATAATAATACAAAAAAAAGCACCCACTGCAGGTTTAAAATCAACTTCTTTTTTATTGAATAAAATGAGATAAATAATAAATAAAAAAATGCTAAAAACTGTCCAAAACATTCTAAAATGAGAAAACAAATCTCCTACCCAAATTGGAAGAAGGCTAATAAAACTAGCCACGCAAAATAAAAAAGGTAGAGAAGAAAGAATTGTTTTTTTGAACATTTCAGATTATTATTTTTATATTCTAAATCAAACACACTTTATCAAATGAACTCAAATATACCAAATAAAAATGCTGCTTTTCCTTTAGAAGGCTACGAAAGACTTTGTTTTCTGAAAAATATAATCAAAAATCCGAATATCATTGTTGGTGATTATACCTATTATGATGATTTTGAAGATGTAAATAATTTTGAAAAGAATGTCAAATACTTGTTTGACTTTAGTGGTGACAAACTCATAATTGGCAATTTTTGTATGATTGCCTCTGATGCAAAATTTATTATGAATGGAGCAAACCATCTTACAAAAGCTGTTTCTTCTTTTCCTTTTGCTATTTTTGGAAAAGATTGGAAGGGAGCAATGGACGGAAAAAGCTACCCTTACAAAGGAGATTTAGAAATTCAGAATGATGTCTGGATTGGCTATAATGCAACCATTATGGCAGGAGTAAAAATAGGCAATGGCGCAATTATAGCAGCCAATTCGACAGTAACTAGCGATGTCGAACCTTACAGTATTGTGGGTGGAAATCCTGCAAAAGTTATCCGAAAACGTTTTTCAGATATTCAAATTAAAGCTCTATTAAAAATAAAATGGTGGAACTGGGATATTCAAAAAATTACGCAAAATGTAGAACTATTGACCGATGAGAATATTGATAAATTTATTATCCTTCATTCCTAAAACATCAAAAAAATTATCTTTCTTTCAATCGTTTTTCTATTTGATTTAGAATTTCTTTATCTGTTTTTTGTCCTGTTTTGGCAATGATTTGTTTGTATCTTTTGTAGGCATTTTGGCTGTCTTGCAAACGTTCCAAATTGTAATAAGCATTGCCCAAATGAAGATAAGCAAGCGCAGAAGTGGGCGTAATTTGAGTAAGTTTTTTATTTATTTTTACTGCATCAAGATATTTTTTGGACTGTAAAAGGAGTCTTCCATATTTTTCCAAAACATGAATATATTCTTTCTCTGAAAGTTCGAAATTATTTGTTTTAAAAAGAAAATGTAATTGCTCTGGTGTTTCGATATTTAATAAAAATTCAGTTCCCCAAAAATCAAAAATACTTTCCAAAATAAGAGTTGTAGAATCATTATTGCCCTGTTTTTCCAAGTCTTGCAAAACAGAATATGTTTTTTTAAATAAATGAACTGTTTCTGTTTCTACCTGCATATAGTTATGTGGATACATCACCTGTTCATAAAAATTTATAGCTTCAATAATATTTCCTTTTTCTACTTCTCTTTGTGCCTTTGCAATAAACTCAACTGAATAATCTCTTGCTGTTTGGTCTTCAAAAATCAGCATATTTTTGTCTAAATCAAAATTAAAAATTCCACAAATAACAGTGGCTTTATAACTCTGTTCCGAACAAATAAATATTTTTTCATCTTTATAATATGATTTTATTTTTTTGTATGGATTAAACATAAAATCAGTAGGAAGTTTAGCCATTTTTTTGAGATTTCCTTCATTACTCAAACCAAATAAATATTGGTCTTCTCCTTCCGAAGCAGCACCAATATACAAACCTTTGGTATTTTTGGGTAATAAATTTTCAGGAAAAGAATCTACTTTCATATACAAATAAGTACTCAAATCTTTGGGTGAACCTCTTTTTATAAAATTAGAACTTTGCTCTTTACCCTGACTTTCTTTTGTCTGATTTTGAGCTCGAATTATCATTTCACTCATTGTTTCAGAGAGTTCTTGTGCCTGTGCTTCGCTTACTTCCAAATCGGTCAGAATGCCTTTGACAGAATCTGTGTAAGAAGCAAAAGCAGTACTATCTTTGGGGTTTATAGTATTATTTGAAAGCGTATCAGAAGGCGTATCAATGATTATTTCATCATTATTTTGAGCTTTTTTTGTATTACAGGATATACATAAAAGAGTTAGAAAAACAGCAAGTTTGGTTTGACAAAAAAATAATTTCATAATTGTAGTATTCAAAATCTATTTCAATTAAAATCAGTCTTTATTATTTTCTAGATTTAGTTGTAATTACTATATAAACAATTTTCGAGCAATTTTGTGTAAAAAAATATTTTTATATCTTTAAATTTAATCAAATTCTGCTAGGAACTCTTTTTTTACAACAAAATTTATAATTTCGTATTTATTAAGCACTAAAAAATCACCACTAACAATTATCAAAATGATAGAAATGTACACCGACGGAGCAGCACAAGGAAACCCCGGAAGAGGAGGTTATGGAACAGTTTTGATGGCAAAATCATTAGGGCTTCGAAAAGAATTATCGGCAGGCTTTCGTTGTACGACCAATAATAGAATGGAACTTTTGGCTGTTATTATTGGCTTAGAAGCTCTCAAAAAGCCAAATATGAAAGTAAAAATATATTCAGATTCGAAATATGTAGTTGATGCAGTAGAAAAAAAATGGGTATTGGGTTGGGAGAAAAAAAACTTTATCAACAAAGGAGAAACTCGCCTAAATGCAGACCTTTGGAAACGATTTTTAATTATTTATAGAAAACATCAAGTTAGTTTTCAATGGGTAAAAGGGCACGCAGGCATTCCAGAAAATGAACGTTGTGATGCCTTGGCTGTACAAGCTGCTTCTATGTCAAATTTGCCAGCCGATGAATATTATGAAAAACATCAGATGAAATAAAAAATAATTCGAAATTACAAACAAACGACCAATGTAATTAAGTTAAGAATTTTGTTGGTTTATTGTTCATGAGAACACGAGCAATTTAAAAATTCCTTAACTTAATGAATTAGTATAGCGACAGAATGATAATTGCTGGCGACGAAGAATAAGAAGAAGTATGATTTTTCAAAGTAAGTTTTGGTTTTAATCTGAAAATCTCGTTTGACGGCAAAGCCTCAACGACGGTTAGTAAAGTAAGTGTTTTTCTCTTTCCTTATATTTCTATTTAAACTAAAGTTCTTTTTATGTAAATTGAAGATTGATTTTTAAGATAATAGCAATGAGAATAAAATAATTTTGTATATTTCAATTTGTTTTTATTCGCACCTTAAAAGGTACGGTGCATTTTTCTCACGCTAAAGCATAAGCTACATGAAACTTCGTTATCTCCGTATGGATTTTGATTTGCCTATTTCATTTGACAAAATGGGTGTTTTTCGTGGTGCTGTGGGGCGAAAAGTGGGGATTGAAAATGTTTCCTCTCAAAATCAACTGTTTGAATGAATATAATCTGGAGGTTTAGCAAAGCGAGAAATAAAATTATATCTAATAATAAAATTTTTGAAAAAGTAGCATATGCTTTAGCGTGTGTTAAGATGTATCGAATGCTTATTTTTAGAAAATAATGTAATTATGTCTTAATTATGAAAAAATATATTTTCTAAATTTATATTTTATCTCTCCTTCGCCACAAAAAACTAATGCTAGATTAAAACCTCCCTTTTTTTTAAATTTCTTTACATTGCTAAAGAACCTAATAAGCTGTATCTTTGCAAAAAAAATAAAAGTAGCTTACTCTTTAGAGTGAGAAGTAGCTTACGCTTTAGCGTGAGAAAAAGTACCGAATGCTTTAGCTTTCGGACAAGATTAAAATAGTTTTATATAGACTTTGTTCCTTCTATGAACTTACTGATTGGTCAGATAGGGCATTTATTTGTCATCATTTCCTTTGTTTCTTCGATTGTGGCTGCGATTGCGTATTATTTTGCCAGCCAAAATATTGATTTTACTTCTTCTCAAAAAACACAAGAAATTAATTCTTGGAAAAAAATGGCTCGTCTTGCTTTTGGCGTTCATGCTTTTTCTGTGATTGGTGTTGTGGTGGTTCTTTTTTCCATTATTTATAATCATCAATACGAATATCATTATGCGTGGAGTCATTCTTCGAATAATTTGCCGTATTACTATATGATTTCCTGTTTTTGGGAAGGACAAGAAGGCAGTTTTCTGCTTTGGATTTTTTGGCATGTTTGTATTGGTGGTGTAATTATTTTGCGTTCTATTTTTGTCAAACACAAGAAAAATAATACGTGGGAAGCTCCTGTAATGATGGTTTTTGCTACTGTACAGGCATTTTTGGCTTCTATGATTTTGGGTGTTATTGTTCCGATTGCTAATCTCAAAATTGGTAGTTCGCCTTTTATTTTGTTGCGTGATGCAATGGACGCTCCTATTTTTCAATCTCAACCCAATTATATTCCTGTCGATGGAACGGGTCTGAATCCACTTTTACAAAATTATTGGATGGTTATTCATCCTCCTACCTTGTTTTTGGGTTTTGCGCTTTGCCTTGTTCCTTTTGCTTTTGTGATTGCAGGATTATGGAAAAAAGAAACTACAAAATGGCTCAAACCTACCTTTGCGTGGGCGTTGTTGGCTGCTGCTGTTTTAGGAATTGGAATTGTAATGGGCGCATATTGGGCGTATGAAACTCTCAATTTTGGTGGATATTGGAACTGGGACCCTGTAGAAAATGCTGTTTTTATTCCTTGGCTTATTTTGATTGCAGGAATACACGCCATGACGATGCAACAAAAACGACCTTCGATGGCAAAACTATCGGCTATCTTGATGCTTTCTAGTTTTTTATTGATTTTGTATTCTACTTTTCTTACTCGTAGTGGGATTTTGGGCGATACTTCGGTTCATTCCTTTACAGATTTGGGGCTTTCTGGTCAGCTTCTGATTTACCTTTTATTTTTTGTGATTGGTGCAAGTATTTTATTTTTTATGAATTGGAATAATTTCCCAAAAGCAAAGCAAGAATCTAGTTTTTATTCTGGCGAATTTTGGGTTACACTTGGTGTTGTTGTTTTGGGGCTTTCGGCTTTACAAGTCTTAGTTCCTACTTCTATTCCTGTTTATAATGCCGTTTTAGATGCTTTAGGAATTGATTCAAATGTTGCTCCTCCAGCCGACCCAGAGCATTTTTATACAGAATGGCAACTTTGGTTTAGTATCGGAATTGCATTTTTGTCTGCTACGGCTCAAATTTTTTGGTGGAAAAGAATTGAAAAATCAAATTTCAAAACTCATCTGAAAGATAATTTTGCTATTCCTTTGGTCTTGACGGCTATTATTACGACGATTATTATTGCAGTGGCTCAAATAAAAGACGCTCCATATATGATTTTGGTACTTGCTTCTGTTTATGCCCTTGTCAGTAATGGAATTTCTATTTTGAGAACTATAAAATCAAATCCAAAATTGGCAGGTGGTGCGTTGGCACATATTGGCGTTGCGCTTATGTTTTTTGGAATTTTGTCTTCTTCTGGTTATGATGAAATTGTTTCGATGAATATGTCAGGACTTCTTTATAATAAGGAATTTTCTGATGAAGTAAACCGAGAAAATGTTTTGCTTTTCCGTAGTCAGCCTACCAAAATGAGCAAATATACGGTTACTTACAAAGGACAATATTGGGATTCTCCAAATTTTTCAGAGTATGTAAACAAAGAAGACGTAAAAGGAACGGCTTATGCTCATAAAGTAGTGGCTCAAAAAGACTTGATTCATAACGACAAAGTAGAAGTAAAAACAGGCGATACGCTCCGAATTTTTGAAGAAAATACCTATTACAAAATTGATTATGTAGATACGCTTACCAAGGAAACTTTTACACTTTTTCCTCGTGTTCAGCAAAATCCTCAAATGGGTTTTGTGGTCAGTCCAGATATTTCACAAGCTGTTACAAGCGACCTTTACACGCATTTGAGCAGCCTTCCAGACCCAGCCGAAGAGCGTACATGGAGCAAAGCAGAACAAAAAATCCTTTCTCCGATGGATACTTTTATTGTAAATGATTTTGTGGCAATTTTGGACGGTGTGCATCGTGGAAAACCTTTGGCAGACGAAGATTATATGATTTATGCCGAAATCAGAATTTTGGATAAAGAAGAAACATATATTGCAAAGCCAATTTTTCAGATAAAAGGAAACGAAGTGCGAGGTGTTCCCGAAATTATAGAATCGGCAGGAGTAGAATTTACCATGATGAATATTGACCCAAAAACTGAAAAATTTACGTTCAATATCCGAACTACTCAACGAGATTGGATAATTATGAAAGCCTTAGAAAAACCCTATATTAGTTTGCTTTGGCTTGGCGTAATTGTAATGACTTTGGGTATTTTGGTGGCAATGTGGCGAAGATATGCAGAAGCTAAAAAAGCAACTGTTTCTAAAAAGTCAAACTCTAAAAAGCCTAAAAATGAAATGGAATTGGTTTAAATAAGATTACTTTTTTAGGTCTATTTGTTTCATCAAATTTCTATGATAAGCCAAATAATGTTTTCTTTCTTGATTCAAGACATTATTTTCTAATGTGTAATCTTTCCAAAACTCTTTTACATCATCAGCAATTCTCTTTGAAAATATCATTTTACCTTCATCAGTAAAAGAGATATATTTTAAATCAAACAAAGAATCAATAGTTCTACTTAATAAAAGTCCATTATTAACATCGTAAGCCTCATTTTCATCTGAATCTATAAATGGCTTTATATGACTAGCAATCAAGACAGGATAAGCCAGCTTTTCTAACATACATTGTATGTTTCCATACAACTCTTCACTTTCGTCTTTTAATTCGTTTTTATACAAACGATGTAAATAAGGGTCTCGTTTTTTTGTGTCTGTTAGTAATTCTTTGCCAAAAATCTTTTCTGCATCTTCACGAAAATATAATTCATCATTGACAAAAACTAAATCATTTAATTTGCCCAAAATATTATATAAATAACCAACTTGGTTATACTTTCTATCTATAAAACCTATCTTTTTTGCTTCTTTTACATAAAATTTGAGTTCACTTTCCTTTAAAAATGAGTCATCTTGACTTTCAATATCTACTAACATCAAAGCAATAACTTCTTCTTTTGAAAGTTTTCCTTGCTCAATAAGTGTTTGAATTAAAAAATTAATCTGCCTAATTGAAGAATCGTTTTTTACAGAGCGATTGAAACTTGAGTTAGAATAAACAATTTTTGAAAGTAGTGTATTTCTCTTTTTATTTGTTCTAGCCTTACAATATTCTTTTGAACTGGAATGATAGGAAACTAAAAAAGGATTTATAAACCCCATTTTGATTAGTTGATTTATAGCTTTTCTAACCGAAATCAAATTAATACCTAAAGCATTTTCTAATTTTCTTTGTAATCTTGAATATTTCTCTTCACTATATTTTTCAGTAGAATAAGTGTCAATAAAATCAATACAAATGTTTAAAGTTTTTAAAAATTTTTCGCCATTATAATTTGTAAATGCATTGGTTAATTTCCAATAATCTTCATAATTCTGTAAAGCCATAATTAATTTTTGAAGTATTTATTTTTGATAAAAAAAAGTAATTCAGTATTTGTTTTTTTATTTTGTTTTCCTGTAATTTTATAAACATGTTCTTTTTCTATTAAAGAAATATCATCTGAATAGTTACCTAATAAACTAATTAAAATTTCTTTAGAAGGGTAAGAATTATTATTATAACTTAAAAACCAATATTTGAAATTAGATAAATTTGAAAATAACTTATCAAATAAATCAATTACTGTTTTTTTATCTCTAAAATTATTTTCAAAAGGTTTTGTTTTTTCAGAAGTGATATAATTATCTATCATTCCATAAAAACCAAAATAGTTATTCATAGTTCCTGCATAAGGAGGGTCTAAATAAATAATATCAGCTTTTACTTTATCTAAAAGATTGAAAACATCGTCATTATAAGCAATATTATTTTTGTCATTATCAAAAATAGCTGAATTATATTCATCTACATTTTTCAAAAAATGATATTTAAAACTTTGATTATGGTAAGCCCTTTTTCGTTTATATTTTTCATAACTATATTCTTCATCTCTTAATTGAACTACTTTATCCCATTTTATAGTAAAGCGAGAGTAAGGCATTTTTCGTATCATGGCTCTTCTCATAAGGCTAAAAGCTAATGACTTTTTGTATTGACAATCTAATTTTTCAATATTACTTCTATATAAATCTAGTTCTTTGCATTCTTGAGGGAAAAAATGAATTTCTGAATAATTATCATACATAAATCCTTCAAAAGGTTCGCCTTCAAAAATCAATTTCATATCACTATCAGTCAGCAACACTTTTTTATTTTCTATTAATGCTTTTGAAAGATGATAATTAATTTTTAAAATATCATTTGTATAAACTTCTAAACCTCTCATTTTTGCTTCGTAACTCAATGAACCACCACCACTAAAAGCATCAAAAATTGTTGTGGCATCTTTTGGGAAATTATCACAAATCCATCCAGCAATTTTTTCTTTATTTCCTATATAATTTACAGTTGGATAACTAAACATGTTCATTCATTTTAATAATTGCTTTTGCAATCGCTTCTGCCATTTTTGGGGGGACAGAATTACCTACTTGTTGTTGTTGTGAAATCTTAGTGCCTTTAAAAACAAAATCGTCAGGAAAACTTTGAAGACGAGCCAATTCACGAACAGTTAAGGCTCTATTTTGCTCATAATGAAAGATTTTACGCATATCTCCAGTAACACACACAGAAGGTGCATTACTTTTATAACGTATATATTTTCTAACATCTCCTGATTTTGGTCGCAAATCAATAGGGATTTCAGTTCTATTTCCTCCATCACTTATATAGCTCATTTTGGTCAGCATTTGTTCAGAATGCGACATAGCTACATGGTTTGCTAAGGAAGATTCTTGCCCAGATTTTAGTTTGGGGTAATTATCTAAAACATCTTTTACAGAAATATATTCTTCAACCTCCTTTTTTGGAAAAATAATTTTGTTATGAACACGAGAGCCAATAAAAATAACTCTTTTTCTTATTTGTGCGACACCATAATCAGCAGAATTTAAGATTTTACATTCGACTGTATAACCTAAATTTTGAAAATCTTTTACTATTTCTTGCCTAGTTGCTCCTTTTTTGTGAGTAAACAAACGAGCTACGTTTTCTAATACAAAAAATTTGGGTTGTACCACCTTTACTACTCTTACAAACTCTTTAAATAAGCGATTTCTTGGGTCATCTATAAATTTACGTCCAATATTTCCTGCGATACTAAAACCTTGACAGGGAGAACCTCCAATAATTACATCAATTTCATCAAACTCTTTTAGATAATTAATTTCTGAATTATTCAACTCACAAATATCTTTTTCTATCAGTTGATGATGAGGAAAATTATATCTATAAGTTTGACAAAAACTAGCTTCAATATCAACAGAAAAAACATTTTGAAAGTCTTGTCTATCAAAACCTAAAGAAAATCCTCCTGCACCTGAAAATAAATCAATATATTTTAATTTTTCTTTTTCCATAATTATTTTTGCTCAAAGAAGACCTATCAAAAATTATATTTGAATAATAAATTTAGCAAATGTAAATTTGAATTGCAAATATAAGTAGTTCTAAAGTAAGATTCTATGTGAAATTCAGAAGCAGTTTACTTTTTTTTATATGGAGTAAAGTCTACAGATTGACTGAATTTAGCTAAATTCAGTCAATGGGCTGACGCTATTCTCAAAAAATAAGTTAAATTGTTTTTCTAAATTCTAAAATTTGCACAAAACCACTTTTTTAACGAAATTGCAGCTTAATTTTAGTAGAAAAATAGCCTTTATTCATCAATCATTTATTGATAAAATTTTTATGTTACAAGAAAAAGTAAATTCACTACTTTCGGAAGTAGAAAATTTTGAAATACAAAGTGTAGAGCAATTAGAAACTTTTCGTTTAGATTTTATTAGCCGAAATGGAAAACTCTCTTCTCTTTTTGATGAATTTAAGACTGTGCCTAAAGAAGAAAAAAGAACATTAGGACAAAAAATAAACGTTCTTAAAAAAACAGCCGAAGAAAAGTTTCGTACCAAAAAACAAGAAATTGAAGAGGCACAAGACGCAAATAGTGGCTTAGATTTGGATATTACGTTGCCTTCTTCTTATGAGGCTTTGGGAAGTTTGCACCCAGTTTCGCAAGTTCGTGATGAGATTATTCAGATTTTCGAACGCATCGGTTTTAACCTCTCCGAAGGACCCGAAATAGAATTGGATTGGTACAATTTTACAGCACTCAATTTTCCTGAAAACCACCCTGCAAGAGAAATGCAGGATACTTTTTTCATCGAAAAAGACCCAGATATTTTACTTCGCACACACACATCGCCTGTTCAGGTGCGTGTAATGAAAAACCAAGAACCACCAATCAGAACGCTTTCAGTTGGGCGAGTTTTCCGTAATGAAACTATTTCGGCTCGTTCGCATTGTATGTTCCACCAGATTGAGGGCTTGTATGTAAATGAGGGAGTTAGTTTTGCACAATTAAAGCAAACACTTCTTTATTTTGCAAAAGAGTTTTTCGGACAACATGCCAAAATTCGTGTTCGTCCGTCTTATTTTCCTTTTACAGAACCAAGTGCAGAAGTTGATGTTTATTTAGGAACAAAAACAGAATCTGATTATCGCTTGACAAAAGGAACAGGTTGGTTAGAAATTATGGGTTGTGGAATGGTTCACCCCAACGTTTTGGAAAATGTAAATATTGATTCTAAAAAATATAATGGTTTTGCTTTCGGAATGGGAATAGAAAGGATTGCACTTTTGCGTTATGATATTCCAGATATTCGTATGCTCTTCGAAAATGAAATGCGTTTTTTAAGACAGTTCTAAAATCAGTTACCAGTAAATAGTAACCAGTTATTAGTTAAATTTCTAATGAAATGAATTTATCATTTATTAGTATTTTACCTACCGTTGCTTGTGTTCTCACGAGCGACAGAAAAATATAAAATTCAAAAAACTCAATAAATAAAAATAAAATGCCTTCATTCGAAACCGAGGGAACACTCATCAAAATATTTCCTACTAGCGTAAAATCAGAACGCTTTCAACTAAGAGAATTTGTACTTAATATAGAAGAAGGAAATTATCCACAAGAAATTATTTTTCAATTTACACAAGATAGTTGTGATTTGTTGGATAAATTTAAAGAAGGCGAAAAAGTAAAAGTAAGTAGTTGGATTCGTGGCAAAAAATGGCAACGTTCGCCACAAGATGAGCCTCGTTGGTTCAATAGTTTGGCTGCTCGTTCGATAGAACATTCAGACCCAATGATGAATGATATGAATCAAGATATGGGCAGCAATGAAAATCCATTTGCTGGTGATATTCCTCCTCCGAGCGAAGATACTTCTTCATCTTCATCAGAAATGGGAGATGATGATTTGCCTTTTTAATTTTTGAAATTATTTACTAATTATCCAAACCCTAAGAGTCTTTAAAAGACCCTTAGGGTTTTTTGTGTAAAATTACTCTCTTCCTGTTCTAAACCCTATAAATGAAATATCATCACGCTGTAATTCATTACCTTGATGAGCTTCTAACTTATTTAGTAAAATTTGACTTTGCTCATGTAAAGGCTTTTGATGATTTTGTAATAAAATTTCTTTAAGCTGTCGTGAACCAAATTTCTTTCGTTGTGAGTTGTTTTGGTCAGCAAATCCATCTGTAAACATATAAAATAAGGAATTTTCATTTACTTCAAAAGTAGTGTTTTGAAAAGGTCTAAAACTATTATTATTTTTACCTCCAATATGCTTTCTATCTCCTTTTAGTTTAGTAAGTTTATTGTTTTCTATGAAATACATTGTTGATTTTGCTCCTGCAAATGTAATTTTGACTTTATTCTGAGTAGGTGTTTTTTCAAATACACATATTGATATGTCCATTCCATCATCATTTTTTCCTTTTTCTTGATTCAATATTTTGCGTATTCCTGCATTTAGATTATTTAAAATGCGAGCAGGGTCATCATTTATCTTTTTAATGTTTATAGTTTCATGTAAAAGTGTTGCTCCCAACATAGACACAAAAGCTCCTGGTACGCCATGTCCTGTACAATCTCCTAAAGCCAAGATAGCTTTATGTTTATTGATAAGAGAAAACCAATAAAAATCTCCTGAAACTGTATCTTTAGGGCGATAAATTAAAAATAAGTCATCAAAAAAAGATGTAAGAGTATCAATTTCAGGAAGTACAGCTTCTTGCATATCAGAAGCATATCTTATGCTAGAGTCAAGTTTTCCTGTAGTTATACGAAGAGTATTATATGTTTCTTCTAACTTTTCTTTTTGAGCATTTATCTCTTCATTGGTTACATTCAATTTCTCATTTTGGGTTGCTATTTGAGATTGTTGGAGTTTGATAGCTTCATTTTGTTCTTCAAGTTTAGCGTTTGCTTTTCTTTTCTGATTATAGCCTATCACTAAAAGTATAGCGATAATAAGAGCTGTAAATAATCCTCCTAGATATATGTTTCTTATACGTGCTTCTTCTGCTCGTTCTGTACGACGTTGTAATTCTTTTTTTTCTTGTTCAACTTTTAACTGTTCTTCTTTATAAGTAACCTCTTTTTGTAAAAGTACTCTCAAGTTATCTAGTTTAGAAAGACTGTCTCCCAAAACAACATATTCTTTGTAAGTCTGATAAGCCTTATCACTATTACCTTGCTTTTCATAGGTTTGATAGAGTATTTCGAGTACATTCAATCCTTCACTATTTTGTTGAGTTTCTTTAGCAATACGCAACCCTTCTTCTAGTTCTATGAGTGCTTTTTGTATTGCATTTGTGTTAAAATAACTATCTCCTAATATAGTTTTACTTCTAACAAGTCCACGCTTAAAATCAATTTTTTCAGCTAACTGAATGCTCTTAGTTGCATAAATAATAGCAGAATCATATTCTTCTAAGTCATTATATGACTCTGCAATGTTACCTAACATAATAACATCTCCTATGGTGTGCTTTACTATTTCATTAATTTTTAATCCTTTTTGATAGCTATTTAGTGCTTCTCTATAATTTTCTTCAGCTCTGTAAACAATGCCTAAGTTATTATAAGCACGTATTTGAAAATTAAGATTATTTTGCTTTTCACTAATATCAAGAACTTTTTTTTGATATAATTTTGCTTTTTCTAACAACCGTTGCCCATAATAGAGTATTCCAATATCTGTATAAATAGAAGGTAACATATCTTTTATTTGATTCTGCTCGTAATATTTCATTGCAGAAAAAAGATTGTTTGAGGCTTTTTCGCTATCTCCCATTTCAGAATAAAATACACCACTTTGATGTTGAATACGAGCTAATAAAAATTTATCTTCAATTTCTTCTGCTAGTTTCTGTGCTTCATCAAATACTTTTATTCCCTCTTGGTTCTCTGTTTTATACCAATAATACCTACCCATCAATAACTTTATCTCTGCTTTCCATTTTGCATTTTCAAGTCTTTTTGCTTCCTGTAAAGATTTATCTAAGTAAAATAGTGTTGAGTCAATTTGTCTTTCTAATAAGATATCACCTAAACGAACATGAGTACGCAAGTCCGAAGTATCTGATACAGGCTGTGTCCAAACAATTTGTTTCAAGCTATCAAGACGGCTTTTTTGAGCAAAAGCCAAAGAATTAATTCCTATTAAAATAATAATACAGGTAAAACGCATAAAAAACTCATTAATTGAGAGACAATGGTATGGAAAACTAAAAAGCTAAAATTTACCTTTGTTAAAATAGGGAAAAAATAAATGGCATGCAATAACACATAAAAACATTTTTCTAAAGAGTTTTTTTGCCCTTAAAGAGACAAATAAAATATGTATATTTGTCTTCTTATTGTGTTTTAAAAACAGACTACTTGTCATGACAACAACCACCACAAAAAACCGTATAGATTCTCTTTTTCAAAGGAAACCAAATGAAATTCTGACAATTTATTTTACGGCAGGTTTTCCAAAACTAGAAGATACACGCCGTATTTTGATAGAACTTTCTGATGCAGGAACTGATTTGATAGAAATTGGAATGCCTTTTTCCGACCCTGTGGCAGATGGCGAAACAATTCAATACAGTAATAAGGTAGCTTTAGATAACGGAATGAGCATCAGGCAATTATTCGAACAGTTAGAAGGAGTCAGAAATGAAGAAGGAAATATAAAACAAACGCCTATTGTTTTGATGGGATATTTGAATCCAGTTTTACAATTTGGAATAGAAGATTTTTGTAAAAAGTGTAAAGAAATAGGAATTGACGGACTTATTTTGCCAGATTTACCTCTCTTTGAATATGAAACAGAATATAAATCGGTCTTCGAAAAATATGGGCTGCACATTATTTTCCTTGTTACTCCTCAAACTTCGGAAGAGCGCATCAAAAAAATTGACGAGTTGAGTAATGGCTTTTTATATATGGTTTCTTCAAATAGTACGACAGGAAACACAAGTAATAAAAATTCAGAACTATCTGAAATGCAAAGTGATTATTTCAATAAAATAAAATCATTGAACCTTAAAAATCCTACCCAAATTGGTTTTGGTATTTCGGATAAAAAATCATTCAAACAAGCTACTTCGTATTCTAATGGTGCAATTATAGGTTCTGCTTTTATTCGTCATTTGGAAAGTGGAAAGACAGTAAAAGAATTTGTAGAATCAGTTACCAGTAAATAGTTACCAGTAATCAGTTAATTTACAAATCCCTAAAAAAATGGAAAATCGGATTCTTTATGACAAGAGTTTTGGTAATGTAAAAGAAGAGTCAATGCCTCATAATATTGATAGAGCAAACTTTTCTCTCTTCTGTGACTCACAGAACAGTAAATATATTTTGATGTCCAGTACTTTAGAAATAGATAGCTTGTTTCATAAAGAAATTATCCCTTATTTTTTAGAAATAATATGAGCTTTATCATAAAATAAATCCAAAAAATACCGAACTTTGTGAATACCAAAAAGTTAGCTAATAAAATAAGTTGAAGAAAATACATTATCATGAAAAATCTGAATAACTACTCATTTATAAATATCAATATTCCGAAACTACTCTTTGTATTTTGCGTTCTGATATTATGTACTTTTACCTTCGGAATCGTAGATGCCGAAGCACAATGCGCCATGTGCCGAGCAACCGTAGAAACCAATTACAACAACGGAGCAGGTGAAGCAAGTACACGCCTAAATTCAGGAATTTTGTACTTACTTTGTATGCCTTATTTGCTTATCGGAACAGTAGCTTTTTTATGGTATCGAAACTACAAAAAAAATAAAAATAATGGAAAAAGAACTCTCAAAATTTCAAGGAATCCTGCAATGTAAATGCCCTAGATGCAGACAAGGAGATATTTTTGAAAATTCTGCTATCAGTATAAACTTTGCCAAAACATATAAAAATTGTTCTGTTTGTAATCTTCGTTACGAACGAATTTTGGGCTTTTTTTGGAGTGCCATGTATGTCAGTTATGGCTTCACAGTGGCTCACATGATTACACTTATGGTAGCTATAAACGTCCTGACAGACCAACGCCCTGCTTTGTGGGTATTCTTTGTAGCAATTATAGGCAGTTTTATGTTTTTTGTTCCTGTTTATTTTAGATATTCAAGAGTAATTGTTTTGTACACTTTGGGAAGAATAAAATACAGCAATGACCCTAAAGTTTGGGAACAACAAGGAGAATAAAATTGATTACGAATTACGAATTATAGATTACAAAATGAAGAATAACAATTAATATTCATTTCGTATTACTTTAATTTTTGATTTGTAATTGAATAATCGTAGTTTTTAATCCATAATTCGTAATTAAATTATGCAAATCACAACACAATCAAATACTTATCAAGTCAGAAAAGAAAAAAATAATTCTACCAAAACAGAATCTCTTTTTTTGAATGATAATTTAATTGAATCAGATATTCAAAAAATCTCTGAACAAGAATTTCATATTCTTAGAAATAATATTTCTTATAGAGTAGAGGTTTTGAAGGCAGATTATGAAGCAAAAGAATTTGAGCTTCGTATTAATGGAAATATTCATACCTTAAAAGCAAAAGATAGAATGGATTTGCTTTTAGAGAGTTTGGGAATGGAAAATGCAGCTTCTACAAAAGTAACTGACCTCAAAGCTCCAATGCCTGGATTGGTTTTAGATGTTTTGATAGAAGAGGGCGCAACAGTAGAAAAAGGAACTCCTTTGATGATTTTGGAAGCCATGAAAATGGAAAATGTTTTGAAGGCAGCAGGGGAAGGAGTAATTAAAAATATACCTATAAATAAAGGTCAGAATGTAGAAAAAGGAGCTGTTTTGATAGAATTTGAATAATACTTTAATAAAAAAAAGCAACTCTCTTTAGAAAGTTGCTTTTTTTGTATGCTCATACAAATTTTTGCATTAAGCTAATATATTGATTAAATTAAAAACAGGACTAGCAAGAAACTATGACTATTGATAACTAATCAACTGTTTTGTTTAGTAGTCACGACGACCACCACCAAAGTTTCCACCACCTCTGTTTTCTCTAGGAATGGCTTTTTTTACTTGAATTTCACGACCTTTAAGTTCGATACCGTTCAATTCTTCGATAGCTGCTTCGCCATCTTCTTCTGATTCCATTTCAACGAAACCAAAACCTCTTGAACGACGTGTTTCACGGTCAGTGATAATTTTTGTTGATGTAACTACACCAAGCTCTGAAAATACAGCCTCTAATTCTTCCTCTGAGATAGAATAAGGCAAATTTGATACGTAAAGATTCATAAAACTAATTAACGAAAAAAACTAATAAATTGAAGGATCTAAGTTGTTCCTTCGCCTCAAAGATACGATAAATTATTAGAAAACTACTATTTTTTTTAATAATTTGGTTTTTTTTTGAAATTATATTTCTATATAATATAAAATTGATAATCAGATGATTCTTTTTTTAAGAAAAGAAAGGCAAGATGAGTTATTTTATTTTTTGAGGAATTTCCATTTTTGTCTTGCAGGTATCACAACTACGCAGCTCTTCAGAGTCATAAAATGTTTGCATTACTTTGGGAAGCTGTTTGACAATATCAGTAAGCTCAAAACGCTCTTCATAGAGTTTGTTTCCACAATTTTCACAATACCACATAAAGCCATCTTGTTCTCCTTTTCTGCGATAACGCTCAATAACAAGCCCAATCGAACCTTCAGTACGTTGTGGTGAATGAGGAACTTTGGCAGGTAATAAAAACATTTCACCAGCAGAAATTGGAATATCAACAAACTTTCCATCTTCAATAATCTTGAGAGTAATATTTCCTTCTAGTTGATAAAAAAGTTCTTCACTTTCGTTGTAGTGATAATCTTTTCTGCTATTAGGACCTCCCACAACCATCACAATATAATCTTCATTTTCTAAATATATTTGTTGATTACCAACAGGAGGTTTTAAAAGATGGCGATTATCATCTATCCATTTTTGAAGATTAAAAGGTTTTTTCATATAAATTAATTAGAGAGTAATAGAAATAAGGAACTATCCATTTTAAGATAAATCAGAAAATAATGCAATTTTTATTATTTATTTTTTATTAATTCTTTCTAAAAATGCCCTTACACCTGTTTTGATATTTTTTACACTACCTTTCATTCCCTCAACATTTACATAAACAGTATTATGGTCTTTTGCAATTTCATTTTCTGGGCGAGTTTTGGTGTAATAATAAGCAGCGATTGATTTTCTACTTATGTGGTCAGGCGTGTTGAGTGAGTGTGGGTGTCCATGAAATGAAATTTCATTTGTTTCGAAGATTACACATCTATTACAATGAGGCGCTACATTTTCTATCTGAATTTTTTTGTCCATATCCCACAGCTCCAAATAACCCTCATAATCTTCTTTCCAATCCTTATTCATGTAGATAATGATATTCATTCTACGATGATAATTGGTTTCTGGGTGATAATTAAAATCAACGTGAACATCAAGAAAAGCTCCTTTGGTAGATTGATGCAGCCCACCTCCAAAAAGTTTTGGGTCTGCTTCTAGGTTTTCTATTCCTGTTATTTGTTCTATTATTTTGAGTAATTTTGAGCCATTAAGCTCATCAAAAACCTGTTTGATAATGGGTTGATTATCAAACTGTGTCATTACAAATTTATTATTTTGATTGATATAAGTGGTGTATTTCCAATTTGGGTCTTCTTCAAAATTAGAGCTTGGTTGTATTTGTTTTATTTTTGGATAATTTTGATATATTTTTTCGATAGCCTCTGAGGTAAAAAAATCTTCAAAGACAATATAACGAAATGCCTTTTTTTCGTCGTTCCAACTTTTATTTAATGCTTCTTTTCTATCTTTTAATTTTTGATAATCAATGAAATTTTCCATATCTGAACTCAAGGTTAATTTGAAAGTATATGATTATTTATTTTTAATTTTTTCTAATATTTTATCTCCCCCTGCTTTCAAAACTTCTTCGGCAAGTTGGATAGCTAGTTTTTGTCCTTCGTTTTTATGAATTTTGCCTGATTTACGAATAATTTCTTTACCACTTAGGCTAATCAAACCTGCATTGATTTGAAGCATATCGCCTTCTAATTTTGCAAAAATAAAAGAGGGAATACTACACCCTCCATCTAAACGTTTGAGGTAAGCACGTTCGGCAAGCAAGCAATATTCTGTCTGTTTATTATTAATAATATTGCGAATATTTTCTCTAAGTTCGTCACTTATTTTGCTAGAAACTTCAATAGTCATTGAGCCTTGCCCAGCCTGTGGAGTAAATTCTTGTAAAGGCAAATGCTCTACAATAAACTCCTCAAAACCCATTCGATGAACCCCAGCATATGCCAAAACAAGTGCATCACATTGTCCTTCTTCAAGTTTTCTCATACGAGTTTGAAGATTTCCACGCATGTTTGTTGTTCTGATATTTGGATAATAATGTTTGAGCATCGCTATTCTGCGAGTAGAAGAAGTACCTACAAGCCATTTATCAGCAGCATCTAATTTGAAATCAGAATTATAACTTACCACTACATCGTGTGCTTTTTCTCGCTGTGTGTAGGCTATCAGCTCCAGCCCATTGGGTAAGGTAGAAGCCATATCTTTTGCACTATGGACAGCCAAATCTACTTTTCCTTTGTGCAACATATCTTCAAGCTCTTCTGTAAAAACGCCTTTGCTACCAATTTTGGAAATTGCTTTATGCAAAATTTTATCTCCTTTGGTTTCGATAGCAATTATGTCAGTAGCTAATCCATGTGATTCGAGTAAATGTTGAACATGCTTTGCTTGCCACATAGCAAGTTTGCTGTTTCGTGTTCCGATTTTGATAGTTTTTTTAGCCAATTTTTTTTGCGCTTAGTGGTGAGCCGATAAACTGATTTTTTTGATAGAAGAGAAATAGAATAAAAATTGTTTTCTCTTTATCAATTTTTGTACAAGAAAGTTACATGAAAGGCAACTTTAGTGATTAGTTAGAAATATTCAAAAAAAATATAGTATCATGCAAGTTTTTTGATAAATTTTTTGTATAAAAGTCATTTTTTTTCAAAAAAAATACATTTTTTAACAAAAATTATGAATTGGTTTTTAATTAAAACGTTATTTTGAATTTATTTTTTATTATAAAACCATAGCTACTATTGCAAAGCAAGTACCAAATCCTATCAAAAAACCACTCCAAACTTCATTAGGTGTATGAGCTTTTAGATACAATCTTGAACTCATTACCATTCCTGTTAAGAAAAATAAAATTACTGTTGGTAAAAGTAATTCTAGAGAAGTATTAGCAGCCTGAAAACTAAACAAAAAGCCCAAAAGTCCACTAATTCCGATGGTATGAACACTTGTTTTGTGAAAAAGAGTAACCAGCGTAGTCAAGCACATAGAAAGTGCAACTCCTCCAGTGAGTAGTACAATGTGAGTTTCATAACTTACCTTTTGAATCATCAAATATGCCAACAACGTATAAAAAATAGTCGTAAACATAAACGGAATGGCTCTTTCTTCTTTATTTTCCATCTTCAAAGAAGAAATAAAACCTGTATAACGCAACGTAAGCAAGAAAAAAGCAGGAATAATAAAAGTGCCTAAAGCAATAAGACTCAAAAACAAAATTTGTCGTTGTCCGAAAGGTTCGCTGCTCAACAAAAAGAAAAAGAGCAAATATCCTACTACTGGCATCAGAGCAGGGTGAAAAATATAAGAAATGAGTTTAGAAATTTTTTGAATCATAATACCAAAAATACAAATGTTTTTGATGGAATGTATAATAAGAGAACATGTTCATAAAAATAAAATTGTGTATTCAGTTCTTAGAAAGTGTAAAAGGGGCATTTCTGAGAAAATAAACACACAAAGATAGGAGCAGTCTTTTTATGAATATGTCTTGTGTATAATAATTGTCTTGTAAAATAACTGATTTTATGGCTTAAAAATTTTAATGAAACTATTTTTAATGTTAAATTTGAATCTAAATTAATTCAGAAACAAATGAAATTTTTTATAAAAATTCTGGG
>CAKZOK010000077.1 GCA_937136415.1 uncultured Cytophagales bacterium
AAAACCAATCAGTTGTGTTTGATGGAATTGTCAATACAGGTGTTATTCAAACTCCCATAGAAAAGAGCCCTAATATAGGAATCACTAATTTCGACTGGAATTTAATTGGTAACCCATACCCTTCTGCTTTAGATGTAAATCAGTTGTTTGCAGATAGTTCTAATTTAGCAACCATATATTTTTGGGAACACAAAAATGAAGAATCTACTTCTGGTAATGAAGGCCATTATAAATCTGGTTATATAGGTGGCTATAGTTATAGAAATGCAATTATGGGAACTGCTGCAGATTCTAACGTAAATGGAACTGCAGGTTTAGGTGATGAATCATATACTGCTCCAGGAAGGTATATACCTGTTGGACAAGGCTTTTTTGCAGAAGCAGGTTCAGGATTAGCAGCTACAGTTAACTTTAAAAATAGTCAAAGATTCTTTGAAACTGAAGCTGGTGATTCTCATTTCTTTAAATCTAACTCTAAAAATAAAACAATAAAAAAATCAAATTTTTCAATTCTAAAATTAGGTTTTGAATCCCAAAATAATGAGAATATTTACTTACATTCTCAAATAGGGATTTCTTTTTCTGAAGGAAAATCATTTGTTTCTGACTTATTAATCAGAAATGGAAGAATTGAAAAAATTGCTCCTGATTCGGTAAGTGTTGTCATAACGCCACATCACGGAGGCGAACCAGTGGTTACACCAACAGACTCACAGGCATATCAAGCTGCAAGTTTTGCCTACAAACAAACTTTTGATAAAAACCCAATTCCGATGCGTGGTGGTGGAAGTATTCCAATCGTTGCAATGTTTAAATCCGAACTCGGAATTGATAGTATTTTGATGGGATTTGGTTTAGATTCTGATGCCATTCACTCACCAAACGAACATTATGGGCTTTTCAATTTTTATAAAGGAATAAATACAATTCCTCATTTCTTTTCTCGTTATGCTGAAATTTATAAACCTGAAATGATTTAGGTTTTTAAATAATGTCGTTTGTGGGGAACACAAACAATGGCAAAATAATTTCTACTGTATTCTACTTTTTATTGATTTGAAATTAAGAAAATACTTAAAAAAAAGTAGGATACAGTAAAAATATCAATTAAATTTTGTGGTCAAAAGATGCTTTCCGATATAACCTACAAAACATTTGCCTTTATTATTAGGAAAGATATAAATGCGTAGATTGGGGAGTTTTATATGAAGTGTAAAAGTTTCAAGAGTTCCATTTGGTAAATTAAATTGTCGCAAATTTCCGTATTTTTGCATTGTAGAACTAGATTCTGGGCTGATTTGAAAGTTCAAATCATCAAAATTTAACTGTTCATTAGTTGTAAGATAATTATCTAAGACATTTAATTTTTCAAAGATTGTTCTTAGTTCTTTATCATTTATTCCAAAACCTTCTAACTGTTTTTGAGTATCTCCACAGAAGATTAGGTTTGGGAAAATTTCTTCTCTACTTTCCCAAATTTCATTTATAGAATTGTATTGCTCTGTAATATTTTTTTCTGAATAATTATTTACCCACTTTTCAAACGTTTCTTTTGAATTTACCATTGCAACCCTTATAGGAAGATTTATTTCGTCTATATCATTCTTAAAAACAGCCAAATAAAGCTCATCTTCAAACTTAGAAGTAGTAAAATTTATTAATACTCTTGGTGTGTCTTCATCTTGTAAAAGCCGTTCGGTAATTTCTGCAATAGAGGTATTTTGAGCTGCTATCAAATCTTTGTAATGATAGATATCTTCCGAATCATGAACTTGGTTAGATTTCCAATCTTTAGGATTGAGCCTTGCAAAAATTATTTGTGTAAACGCATTCTTCAACTGGGGATTAATGGCTTCTAGGCTTTTTTGAAAAGCATCATTCAGAATAGCATTTTTTGATAAAAATATGTGTGTATCTAGTTTATAAACATTTAATTTTCTTTTCTGCTCATTGATATAAGAAAAAAGACCAATAAATTTTTTCAGTGCTGCAGTAAATTCTCGAAGGTCTTTATATTGTCCGTGTAAAGATTCTTCATTGATGAATATTTCCATTTTTTCAATCTAATTTAGAAGCCAAATAATATTTTATAATCCTTATCTGCTTGGTCAAAAAAATCATTGGGCCAATTTTCTATTGAGCCATCAGCATTTACAGGTATTTGGACAAAACTAGAATCTTTTTCATTATCATTATTAAAATATAAAATATTTACATCGCTTTCATTGATTTCTATATCTTCCTTCAAAACAGAAACCTGCAGACCTCTCAAAATATGCTCACTATGACTTTCTATAAAAATCTGAACACCACAAGAAGCCACTTTTGCCAAAAATTTTGTTAGTTCGGATTGTGCTTTTGGGTGAAGATGCGCCTCTGGATTCTCTATAATCAATATTTCGCCTTCTTTTGCTATCAAACCAGAAACTATGATGGGTAGAATATAAGAATAACCGAAACCTACATTTGTAGGGTTATGCTGTTTTCCATTGATAGTAAACGGAATTTCAAAAGTATTAAAATTATCTTTTATCTCAATTTCTACTTTTGTATCAAAAATCTGACTTAACCATTTTCCAGTTTGTGAAATTAAATCTTGTTTGTTTTCTCCTAAATATAATTTATCATTTACTAACTCTTCTTTTAATTCAAATAAAACGGTTGCTAAATTTTCTCCTTTTTTATCTACACTTATAAAATCATTTAGATTTATTTTTTTGTAGTATTCTTGTGAGCCTAATCGGTCGGCTGCTGTGTAGTGGATTTTTGAGTAAAAGTTTGATTGTGAAATTTCTGCATACCAGTAAGCAGAATTATCCTTATACTTTTCTACATCAACACTTATCGAATAGTGATTATGAATATCAATATCTAAGTGGTCAATATGAGGAATTAAATTTTTTAGAGGTAAAACACTATAAGATATACATTCACTACTTTGAGTTTCATCGTTTATATGTGCTAGAAAAAACTCCACATCATCTGTATTATCAAATGTAGTAACTAACCAATTACTTCTGAATATATTATTTCCAAAAGCATACTCTTTTGACACTCTTTCTAACTTATCTTTGTATTTAAAAATAATCTCCTCTACTGGATATTGATAAAATAATTCGATGGTATTTATACCTTTGCCATTTAATGTATATTTTATATTTAAACTACTATAATTGTAGTCCCTTTTATTATACTTAAACCCAATCTCCACCTCCTCTTCCAAAGCACTTTCACTATTCTGCAAATCCTCATACGTTCCTAAGTTTACACAATTTCCATTCAGAATAAGTTTGTTTGTATATTCATTATGCTCTACACTTTGTTTCATCAAAAGCATAGATTGTAAAAGCGTAGATTTTCCTCTTCCATTTATTCCTGTCAGTAGGTTTATGGTGGAAAGTGGAAAAGTAGTTTCTTCACGAAAACATTTGAAGTTTTTTAAACGAATTTCTTTGAGCATAAAAAAAGGTGTGCTATTATTTATTTCATTTTTTCAAAAGATACAAAAATTCTCAACCATTTGTTTCAAACAGTTGAGAATTTATAAAATGATTTTACTAAAAATCTTAAACCAATTTCTCCAAAATTCTACTCATAGAACATTCATAAATTAGTTTTGCTTTTAGTTCTGAAATTGGAATACGAATTTGTTCCATTGTATCACGATAACGAAGCGTAACCGTATTGTCTTCTAATGTGTCGTGGTCGACGGTAACACAAAAAGGCGTTCCGACAACATCTTGACGAGCATAACGCTTTCCAATAGAAGCACTTTCTTCATAAAACGTTTCTAAATCCAAATTCAAATCTTTCAAAATTTCTTTTGCTTTGTCTGGCAATCCATCTTTTTTGGTAAGAGGAAAAACAGCTACTTTTGTAGGCGCAAGTGGCGCAGGAAATGAAAGATAAGTGCGTTTTTCTACCTTGCCTTTTTCGTTTGTAGATTCTGTTTCGTTGTAAGCATTGCTCATCACAGACAAAAACAAACGGTCAAGTCCAATAGAAGTTTCGATTACATAAGGAACATAATTTTCCTTTGTTTGTGCATCATGGAAGCGTAATTTTTTCTTAGAAAATTCCTCATGTTGTTTCAAATCAAAATCAGTACGAGAATGGATTCCCTCCATTTCTTTCCACCCAATCGGATAATTAAATTCTATATCTTCGGCTGCATCAGCGTAGTGAGCGAGCTTGTCGTGGACATGAAAACGCAATTTTTCGGCAGGTGTTCCGATAGCCAAATGCCATTTATGACGATTTTCTTTCCATTTTTCAAACCATTCTTTTTGTGTGTTTGGCTTGATAAAAAATTGCATTTCCATTTGTGTAAACTCACGCATACGCATAATAAACTGACGAGCTACAATTTCATTTCTAAATGCTTTTCCTACTTGTGCAATACCAAAAGGAGGTGCTAAACGGCTTGTTTTCTGAACATTTAGGTAATTTACAAAAATTCCTTGTGCTGTTTCTGGACGCAAATAAACCTCATTAGATTCTGTATCTACCGAACCAATTTGTGTAGAAAACATCAAATTAAATTGTCTTACTTCTGTCCAATTTGCCGTTCCCGAAATTTCACAAACAATATTTTCCTCAACAATCAAATTATGAACACCCTCTAAATCTTCTTTTTTCAAAAAGTCATTCATCTTATCTACTAAGATTTGTCCTTTTTCTTTATCACCTTCTTTTTCGTATTGTTCTGCTCTGTTTTCGATAAGTTGGTCGGCACGATAACGCTTTTGAGAATCTTTGTTATCAATCATTGGGTCATTGAATCCCTCAATGTGTCCCGATGCTTGCCACGTTGTTGGGTGCATAAAAATAGCTGCATCAATTCCGACAATATTATCATTTAGGCGTGTCATGGCAAGCCACCAAGCCTGTTGAAGATTATTGCGAAGAGCCGAGCCATTTTGTCCGTAATCATAAACAGCTTGCAAACCATCATAGATTTCAGATGATTGGAACACAAAACCGTATTCTTTACAATGAGATATTATTTTTTGGAAAACCTCGTTTTCGGGGCTTCCTTTCTTTTTCTTATTTTTCTTCTTTGTGCTTTCCATGAAAGTCCTTGCTAATTAAAAGAGTTGATTTATATTTTTTTGATTTAATAGACAAAGATAAGAATTATCAACCAATTTGATTAAAGAATCTGTTTTAAGATTTGAAAATCTGTCAAAAAAAGATTTTTATCTTCTTTTATGGTTTCTATACTGCGTTTGCTGATGATTTTGATGGTGCTGATTTCTGTTTTTATGACGAGTATTATTTTCAAGATAATCTTTTACTTTGGCAGCTCTAACTCTTTTTTGAGCCTCTACATGCTTTAAAACATATTCTCCAGTTTTGATAATACCTTTCTTTTTTTCTTCTTTTTTGATGGGAAAAACAAAGTCTGTATAATACAATAATTTTCGCTTCAATACACGAACTCTTTTTCAGGAAAGTTAATCAATTTTATTTTTGAATGATTTGAAATATCTTTTTTTGTTTTAGCCAATCGTATCAAAAAAGTAGTTATTCGTTCCTTTTTCGAAAAAACCAAAGGAATGGTAATTTTATTGTTATTTTTATCATTTTTTCTCAAAATCAAATTAACACAATAATTAGATTGATATTGAATTTCTATTTCACTAATTCGTGCCAACTCTATAAAAATTCCTTGTTGAACTTGCTCAAAATAGAAAAATAAACTATGATTGAAAATACCAAAAGTAACTGAAGTTTCAGTTTCATTATCTGAATTTTCTAATAAAACTATATTTTTCTTTTTCATATTTCTTATTGTAGGGCTTAGAAATGAAAAAATAATGATAGAAAAATAAATAATTAACATTACAGTAGCTATAAATAGTATTCTATTCCAAAAACTCTCAAAACCATGAGCAGGAAAAATGCTTAATGCAAAACCCAAAAATAAACTTATAGGAATGGCTGAAATGTAATCTTTACTCTTACTTATTTGATGTGTTACTTGATTGTATTCTTTTATTGCTCTTGTATCTTTTTCTATTATCTCATTAGCTTTTTTTAATAAATTCTCGTACTGTTCTGTTCCTTGTTTCAAAATTTGGTCTAAGCGAATTTCTACCTTTTTATCTCTTGGGTTGAAACTAGAAAGCATTTTGAAGCATTTCTCAAAAGAAATAGAAGTATTAACAAGCGTAATAAAATGAGGAACTATCCTAGAAACATTCAATAACAAAGGCACAGAAATAGGAACAGATTTAAGTGTTTTAGTCTGTCCACAATGTTTTCTATCCATATATTCCCACGAATCTTTCAGAAAAGCAGATTTACAAATTCCACAAAAAACTACCTCGTCATTTGCTTGAATCAAATCTCCTGTAATTCCATCTTTTCGTTTTTCTTCTAAAAAAGATTGATGTAAATGGCTTTGTATTTTATGAATGTTCATTTTCTTTGCTTACGTATTTATATCTAAATATTGATTATTAACATAAAATTAGTACAATTATTGAAACTATTTTAGTTAATAAAGACGTTATATTTATAGTTTTGTTTGGCTAAATTGTATCTATACTTGATTTACAAAACCAAAAAAAGCCAAATAAAAATGAATATTTAGTAGAAAAAAAGACTCAAATCACTAAAAAACAATCTATTATGAAAACCTCTACACCAGACAAAATATTTTACATTATTAGGCACGGACAAACTGAATACAATCGCTTAGGTTTGGTTCAAGGCTGTGGCATAGATTCAGACCTAAACGATATAGGAAGGCAACAAGCAGAATTATTTTTTCAAAAATATGGCGAAATAAAATTTGATAAAGTATATACTTCAATGCTTCAAAGGACGCATCAGAGCGTGAAAAACTTTTTAGATTTAGAACTAGAATGGGAAAAATTAGTAGGGCTTAATGAGGTCAGTTGGGGAGATAAAGAAGGAAGACCTCTTACAAAAGAAGACAACAAAACTTATTTTGAAATGATAAAAGGGTGGCGAAATGGAGAGCTTCATCTAAAAGTGCCAAAAGGAGAAAGCCCACTTGAAGTAGCCAAAAGGCAAAGAGAAGCCCTGAAAATTATGCTTTCTTATCCTCAAGAAAAACAGGTTTTGGTGTGTATGCACGGACGAGCAATGCGAATTTTGTTGTGCCAACTTTTGGGACAATCTATTTCACAAATGGACGATTACGAACATTCTAATTTGGGGCTTTATGTTTTGAATTATTATTATGATACAAATACTTTTGAGCTAAAATTGGCAAATGATAAAAGCCATTTAGAACAAATGAATATTGCTAAATAGAAAAAGTGTAAATTATTATTCAAATTATTCTATTCTTAAAGCATCTTTACGAGCTTGCAAAGTATCTTCAACAATAAATAAAAATAGCTCCGAACGTTTTGGCATTTTCATATAATAATTATAGTTTTTTACAAAAAGGTTAGAGTCAATTTCATGTTTTTTATACAAGTTGTATCTGTACTTTTCAAAACGCATTAGTTTTGATTCTTTTGGGTCATACTGCTGAACCACAGCAGATTCTGCTACCAAAATATCAGCAATTATTTGTACAAACTTTTCTCTAGGCAAAATACTATCAGGCAAACTAGAAGATGAAAAAAAAGAATCTGTATTTTTATCTTTTTTTCTATTTCCACAAGATGAAAAAAGAGAAATACTAATAAAAATCATAAGAAAAAATAAAGGAAATTTTATCCTAATTTTTTTATAAAAATTGTTTAAGCTCATAAATATAAATTTTATGGAGATAATTTTGGAATAATTTTTTACAAAAATGCAATAAAATCTAATCTTTTTCTATTTATAACTTATTTTTTATAGTAATTTAATCGTATAGATTTTTATAAAATTCTATGCAACCAAATTTGTAAAAATAATAGATAAAAACTATCTTTGCAGTTCGCTAAAAGAAATGTTATTTTCAAAATATACAATTATTTAGTGAGAAGTTTACCAAAAAAATAATCTAAAAAGTAATTAGTAGGAGCTAATTACACAATTATAAAACTTTGTTTGTTTTATTTGATTTTATATTATTATTTCAAATAAAATAAAAAAATAACGTTTTCCTCACAATCAATAATTTATTTATTGATAAACAAGGAAAAAATCAAAACCCATTTTATTCATTCAAAACTCATTTTTATTATGTTATCTATCAATGTAAAGGACAACGAGTCTATCGACAAAGCTCTCAAACGTTTCAAAAAGAAATTCGAAAAAGCTGGCGTTTTGCGTACAGTTCGTAGCCGTAACTACTTCGAAAAACCATCAATAAGCCGTCGTACTGAAAAAATTCGTGCTGCTTATCGTCAGAAAATGCAAATGCAAGACGAAGAAATGTAGAAAAATTATAGAATTATTCTTTAATTCTGTTCTCATTTTTATAAAAAAAGGCTTTTATTTTTTAACTTACTTGCTAGGTTGAGAAATAAAAGCCTTTTTTATTTAATTCAATCAAACAGATTTTATAGTCTATTAAAAATAATTTATAAATGAATTTTATTAAAAAAATATTTTTTACTATTTCTTTTTTTATTTTAATACAAACAAATTTAGTTGCTCAAATATTAAATATAGAAAAAGAAAGGCAAGAAATAAAAACCACAGATTCGACAGTTTGGAGAGGGAATTTTGTTTTTGGATTTGATTTAACAAAACAGCAAAATACAGTTTTACAGTTTGATAATGATGATTATTTGCTTTTTATGACCCCAAAACATTCTTACATTTGGATAGGACATATCAACCTTATCAAATCGGAAGGAAAAAATGTAATTAGTGAAGGATATTTTCATCATAGAATTAATTTTTGGAGAAAAAAGATACTTTCTGCCGAGATTTTTACACAATATCAATACAATGAAACAAGAGGTTTGGTCAATCGGGGGCTTTTGGGAATAACGCCACGCCTTGCTCTTCATGCATCTGATAAATTAGATGTGGCTATCGGAACAGGCGCAATGTATGAATGGGAAGAATGGAAACTGAATGAAAATTATGCACTCACTCGCTTGATAAAATCTACTAATTACATAAACTTTCATGCGCAGCTCAATAAAAATACAGAATTGATGTTTATTACATATTATCAAGCTCGTTTTGATAGATTTTTTCATCCACGTATTATTGGTGATGCAAATTTTAGAGCAAAATTATCTAAACATGTTTCATTTAATCTTCATTTTACTCCTTATTATGATGATGCCCCCATTATTCCTATCGAAAAGTGGAGTTATGAGGTTACTTCTGGGATTGGTATTCAATTTTAAATGCAGTTTGCTCTTTAGAGTGAGAAAATAGTATAGTGCCTTTTAAGATGCGAAAAAATTAATTCCATTCTCTACTTTCATTTTCTGTATTTTTATCTCTAAAAGCCTGTGATAAATCTATCTCAAAATGATTTGAAATATCTAACAAATAATTCAAAACATCGGCGAGTTCGGAGGCAAGTTCTGCTTTTGTTTTTTGCTTATCTTGGACTTTTTGCGTGTGCAAATCCGTATGATTGCGAATGGCTTTGGCTACTTCTCCAATTTCTTCTGTCAAGAGTAAAAAAAGTTGTGCAGGCGAATTTTTGTCCCACCCTCTTTCAACACAAAGTTCGTTTATGTATTTTTGAAATTCGTTTAAATCGTTTGTTTGTGGTAAATTTGGCATAGAATAATAGTGATTAATTATTAGTGATAAGTTATTAGTGAAATACAATACTCAAAAATAACTAAAAATGTAGAATTGTATTTTAATTAAAAAAGTATTTTCACCCTCTATATACTTATCAACTCTGTATTCAAAAATGTATTTGCCTTTGTCCTGTATTTTATCATAAATATCATATAAATCATTTACTAATCCTACCCTAGCATTTTATTTGCCAATTCTAAAATGATAAAAATAAGTAATCTAACTAAACTCTACAACACACAAGCTGCTGTAAATAACCTTTCTTTTGAAGCAAAAAAAGGAGAAATTTTGGGCTTTTTGGGACCCAATGGCGCAGGAAAATCTACAACTATGAAAATAGCCACTTGCTATATGGCTGCCAGTAGTGGAAGTGTAGAAGTTTGTGGCTTTGATGTAGCTAAAGACCCAAAAGAGGTAAGAAAAAAAATAGGATATTTGCCCGAACACAACCCTTTGTATTTGGATATGTACGTAAAAGAATACTTGGCTTTTATGGGCAAATTTTATGGTGTAAATGGAAAATTATTAAAAGAAAGAATAAAAGAAGTAATCCAACTCGTAAAATTAGAAAGAGAATCGCATAAACAACTTCGCCAACTCTCAAAAGGCTATCGACAGCGTGTTGGGTTGGCTCAAGCACTCTTACACGACCCAGAAATTTTGATTTTGGACGAACCAACAACTGGTTTAGACCCAAACCAAATTGTCGAAATTCGTCAGGTAATAAAGAGTATTAGTACAGACAAAACAATTATTTTTTCTACGCATATTATGCAAGAAGTACAGGCTCTTTGTGATAGAGTTGTGATTATAAATAAAGGAAAAAAGGTACTTGATACCTCAATAGACAACCTAAATGACAAATTAAAAACAGAACTTCATCAAAACGAGTACGTTGTAAATATCGAAACAGAAAAGCCAATTTCAGAAACAGAATGGAAACAAATTGAGGGAATAACAAAGGTAGAAATAAATCAAAATGAACCTACAAAAGTAAAATTATTTACTCAAAGCGATTTGAGAAAAGAAATATTTTTATATTCTGCTCAAAATAATTGGATTCTCTTAGAAATGCAGCAACAAACGCAGTCTTTAGAAAATGTTTTTCATCAGCTTACAAACAACTAAAAATTTTAGTTTATGGCAACGCCTCAACAACGGTTGATATAAGAAATACCAACCGTCAACGAGGCTTTGCCGTCGTTGAGGATTTAAGTTTTAATCCTCGTTTGACGGCTTCATTTGAGCCTCAACGACGGTTGATACAGAATAAACCGTCAACGAGGCTTCGCCGTCGTTGAGGATTGAAAAGTTATTTTATTTTACTCAAAAAAACATTTTATCAAAATAAATATACTCATTTTTTTATATCTTAACGTTTTTAAAACTTAATTGATGATAATGTATGAGTGAAGAAGAAAAAATTCTAATAGAAAGAATAGCCTTTCTTAGATACGAACACGCTAAAACTGCCGATGCAGGACAAAAATTTTCCATCAAAAAAGAAATTGAACAAGATGAAAAACGATTAAGAGAAATTCGTAATTCATCTTTTACTAATAATCACAAAAAACCAGTTTCTAATCAAAATAAAATGAAACAAGACCCACCCAAACCAACACCAGAAAAGAAAATTCCAGAATGGATTTTTCTTGCTTTAGGAGTATTTTTTACATTGCTTCCTTTCATAACTGTTTTTATCGTTTCTTGTCTTGAAGATGCTCAATACAAAGCAATACGTATTCTTTTTGCTCTTGGAGGTGGATTTTTAGGTGGTTTTATGTTGGGATTTATTTCCATCAAAACGGCTTGGTTGAGAGCTGGAGGAGGTCTTGCTTTGGCTGTGCTTTTTTATATTTGGAATCCTGCTGAAGGAGTAACAAATGATTGTGCCAAAATAATTAAAGGAACAGTTTACATTGAAAACAAAACAAAAGAAGGCGTTACCGTAAAACTGCAACAAGCGCAAAGAGATGACAAAACAAATAGCTATGGAATTTTTGAAATGAAAATTAATCAAAATGATTTAAAATCAAGTTTAGATTTTACTTTTCAGTATTCTGAATTGAATATTGATACGCTTATTACCATCGAAAAAGATAGTTTTGATTTGCAAAATTTGAAGTTCGAATTAATGAAAGGAAACAAACCAATTATTCCAATTCCTACAAATCCAACTAAAGTTGAAACGAATAAAAAAGAAACAACCGTTTCAAAACCTAAAATAATTTATCATTCTGTTACGCTAAAAGGTAATTCTGATTCAGTTGATTATGTTCTTTTTGATAATAATGAAACTAATAAAATTCAACCAGAAAATGGAATAGTCAAATTACCTAATTTAGGTGAAGAAATGAAAAACGTAAAAGTTTATTTTAAAGATACTTCAAAAGAAAACTATGATTTGAATATAAATAATCAAACAACAGAAATAGCTATTCAATAGAAAATAAAATACCAACCGTCAACGAGGCTACGCCGTCGTTGAGGATTTAATAAAAACAAACCTCGTTTGACGGCGAAGCCTCAACGACGGTTAAAAACAACAAAAAAATGAAAACTTACTTTTTCTTATTTCTTTTGTGCCTTCCTTTTTTGAGCTATGCACAAGAACGCAAAAACCCTTATACTACAATAGCAGGACGTATTACTGACCAAGAGGGACAACCTCTTGTAGGTGCGTACATTCAAGCGAGTGGAGGACAAGCACCACAGTTTAGTAAAAATCCGATGGGACATTTTAATATTCCTATTTTTATATCCAAATCACAGGCTGTAAACTTAACTATCACTTTGGAAGGTTATTATTTGCCTAATGCAAGCGTACCGAATGTATATGTGGTAAAGCCAGAAAATAGAACGGACTTTTTGGAGATTAGACTTATCAAAAGACCATTGCCAACAGGAAAAAAAAGAATTGCTGTTTTGCCTTTTTGTGATGATACCAATGAAAAAGAAGATATTGCTTTGATAGATGGAGCTTTTACGGCAGAGGCTGCCAATGCGCTTTCACGCATAGATGAAACGAATTTAGAAGCTATTCCACACGTTATTGTTTGGAGTGCGATGCAAAGATATAATCTAAGAAAAGGACAATATTGTGATAGAGATGAAATCAATCAAATCGCATCTGATATTAATGCAAATGTAGTTTTGATAGGAATGTATCAAAAGGAAACACTAGGAAACCAAACCCTCTGGAGAGTAACAGGTTCTTTTTTTGATTTAGAAAACAATCAATCTTTTTGTAGGAACATAAATGAAACGGCTGTTAGTCTTCCTTTACTTCAAAAAAAATTATATCAAAAAGTATTAGAAGTGCTACAAATCAATACTACATCAGAAGCAACGGCAATACTGGAAAGCCAAACTACCCAAACTACGCAAAATGAAAACTCGTATATGCACACGCTTAATAGCTCACAGTACAATACCCAACAAGAACCACAAAGAGCAAAAGAAGAAGCTACCAAAGCCATAAAAGAAGACAACAATAATTACAATGCTTACCAACAAAGGGCAGTAGCAGAAGCATCAACAGGAAATACCGAAGCTGCCCAAAAGGACTATCAAAAAGCACAAGAAAAAGCAGAGAAAAAAGGAGTAATCAAGAAAGTAATTGATTGGATTAAAGAAAAAGTAGTAAATCCAATCACAAAAAACACCGACCTACCCACAACAAAAACCCTCCCAAACGAAATAAAACTAATAAAAGTAGAAGGAGGGAGTTTTATGATGGGCTGCGATGATAAAATCTATGAAAAATGTTATGACGATGAAAAACCACTACACAAAGTAACTTTAACAGACTACTATATCGGACAAACAGAAGTAACCAACGCTCAATATGCTGAGTTTTTGAATGAATACGAAAGCGATGAGGTAAAAGAAGGAGAATATAAAGGACAAAAGATGATTTATGAATATAAATGGGGATTAAAAAAAGAAAATGGAATATGGAAACCACAAACAGGCTACAAAAACCACCCAGTTATTTATGTTACTTGGTTTGGTGCAAATGAATTTTGCAGGTATTACAAAGGCTTTTTACCTTCTGAAGCACAATGGGAATATGCAGCTAGAGGAGGAAGTAAAAGTAATAACTACAAATACGCAGGAAGTAATAACCCAGATGAAGTAGCTTGGCATAGTGGAAATACTGATAATAAAACAGATTCAGTAAAAACTAGAAAACCAAACGAACTCGGCTTGTATGATATGAGTGGAAATGTATGGGAATGGTGTCAAGATTGGTATGATGAAAAATATTATGAAAATAATAAAATTATAACAAATCCCATAAATAATTCAAAAGCAAATAGACGCATTTTGCGTGGTGGTTCGTTCTGGTACGATACATTTGTTATTCGTTCTGTGAATCGTAACAATAGTTCACCAACGAATAGGGTTAACCTTATTGGTTTTCGTATTTGTCTTCCCAGTATTTAGTTTTCTTTTAGCAATTTTTATTTTTTTTGTATTTGTATTTGTATTTGTTATTTTTCTTTTTTGTATTTTTTTTGGTTTTCGGTTTTTACCTCAACGACGGCGTAGCCTCGTTGACGGTTGGGGCAGATTTGTAGTTTTTGATTTTTATTGTTATTTTTGGGTGGTTCGAAATTTTTTTATTTTGAGCTAGGGTTAGCTCCTTCAAAATAGACGCATTTTGCGTGGTGGTTCGTTCTGGAACAATACAAATAATATTCGTTCTGTGAATCGTAACAATAATACACCAACAAATAGGAATAACAATATTGGTTTTCGTATTTGTCTTCCCAATACTTGCCTTCTTTAGAATATTGATAAGGGATTATCAGTAGCATATTTTGGCAAATACAAGAGCGAGTCCTAAAGTAGTTTTCTACTTTAAAAATGTAGCATAGAATCTAGTAGGTTGGTACTGAAAATGGAAGACTTACTAGGTTTTTTTACCTCAACGACGGCGCAGCCTCGTTGACGGTTGTATTTTCAAGTTTTTATTTTACTTAACCGTCGTTGAGGCTTTGCCGTCAAACGAGGTTAAATTTCATCAATCCTCAACGACGGCGCAGTCTCGTTGACGGTTGTGTTTAAAAATATAAAATTATGGCGTACAAAATTCCTTTAGAATCAGACCATATTTATCACATTTATAATCGTGGTATTGATAGTTGTACTATTTTTTATGAAGAAAGGAATTATAAACTTTTCTTAGAAACGTATGCCAAATATGCTTCCCCTGCGATGGATACGCTGGCGTATTGTTTGTTGGGAAATCACTTTCATTTTTTGGTACGAATTAAGTCAGAAGAAGAGCGTACCCAGCTTAGAGAAAAACCTTCGCCAAAGGGAAAATATATTACTTTGAATCCTAGCCGTCAGTTAGGTCATTTGTTCAATACGTATGCAAATACAATCAATAAAACGTATAAACGTACAGGTTCTCTTTTTGAGGAAGCCTTCGAACGCAAAAAAGTAGATTCAAATATTTATTTGACTACGCTCATAGATTATATTCATAAAAACCCTGTCAAACACGGTTTTACTAAGGATTTTAGAGATTATCCTCACTCTTCTTATCAAAGTCATCTTTCAGAAAAGAATACGAATTTAGATAGAAAAATGGTTGTAGAATGGTTTGGAGGAAAAAGCGAACTTCAAAAATTCCATAGTCAAGAGCAAGATTATGATAAAATTAAAGATTTGATTATTGAGTTTGATTAAATGCAAATACAACCGTCGTTGAGAATTTTGGTTTTAAACCTCGTTTGACGGCGTAGCCTCAACGACGGTTAGTATTTCATATTTTTGCTAAATTAATAAAAACAT
>CAKZOK010000078.1 GCA_937136415.1 uncultured Cytophagales bacterium
GGTGGAAAGATATGGGTAAAAAGTAACCCTGGTTCAGGAAGTGTTTTTGAATTTAGCCTACCTGCGGTGGCTTAATTGATTATTGCTTCCCCATGTCAGGTCTTCTTTTTTAGTCCATAACACGGACATATAAGTATTTCACTTGTCGAAGCAGAGATTTGTATTTCTTCTTCGGTTGTCTCAAATAATCATTCTTTTCAGGATAGTTACGTCTCATTTGTAACAAATTCAATTTGTATTTTATGTATAACATATTGACGATCAGTTAATCACGACGTTGTTTGAAATTCAGTTCGATATTTTGTTTAACGAATTACTTAAAAGATTAAACATAATTGGTATCATTACATTCTGAAATCACCAAATACCAAAAGTGAAATGAATCGATACTCCATTAAAGACTTGGAAAAATTATGTGGAATCAAAGCGCATACCATACGGATTTGGGAAAGCAGGTATCAGACACTTTCGCCAAAGCGGACTGATACGAATATTCGATACTATACAGATGTCGATGTGAAGAGGATTATGAACTTCGGTCTTCTCAATCAACATGGGTTTAAAATTTCCTCGGTTGCCAAAATGTCTGATGAAGAGCTCAAGGAGACCGTTGAATCTATCTTGAAATCATCAAACGGTCATACTGCATATATCAATCTATTTTTAGGAGCCATGTTGGATCTTGATGAAGGTAAATTTCAGGAGGTATTTATCGATGCTGAGAGCAAATTTGGATTTGAGGAGACTGTGGTTGAAATTTTTTATCCGCTGCTCAATAAGATCGGGGTAATGTGGCGGGTGGATAAGGTATCGCCTGCACAAGAGCATTTCATAAGCAATTTGGTGCGAACGAAGTTGATTGCTGGTATCGACACTCTCCAGTTGAATGAAGAGTCATCTAATCAGCAAAAGGTTGTGATGTATTTGCCGGAGCATGAAATGCATGAATTGGGATTGTTGTTTTATTCGTTTCTTTTTTTAATTCTAATAGATAAATTGTTCGTTGTTTCATTCTATTTATTTCTAACTCTAAATATTCATCTAAAACTTCAAGATGAGTTTTGACTAAAATAGGGTTATATCCAATCGAATCAGCTTGTTTGTAGTATTTGTAGGCATCTAAAAATTTCTTTTTCTTAAAGGCATTTTCTCCTTTTTCTACTAATTTGAAAAATCGGTCTTTTTTAGGAATAAGTGTTTCAATATCTTTTATGTTTTTATTTACTTTTTGAGTTTGAACTGAATCAGCAAAATCTAAGGCAATATTGTAATTTTTGAGAGCTGCATCATAATTGGTAGATGACTTTTGGTAATTCGCCGTTTGAAAGTAGTTTTGAAATTTTAGTGTTTTTTCTTTTTCATTGGTTCTGATTAAAGAATCTTGAGCTGTTTCTAAGGCTTGCAACTGAATTTTATTTTTCATATTCAAGGAATTTGCCCAAAGCCCCAAACCACAAGCAGCCAAAAGAGCAATAATAGAAAGAGTAAGAAAAACACGTAATCTCAAAATTGTTTTTTCTTGTTTTCTTTTTTGTCTTGAAACAGATTTTACACTCTCAAATATAAAATCTTTTTGAATAGTGGTTGCAATAGGAATTTTGTTGTGTTTTTTGGATTCTTCTAGCCAGTTTTCGGCGATGGCAAGTTCATTTCCTAGTAATAAGAAAGCATAGTTTTTTTCATTATTATTCCATTCTAATGCCTTTTGTTGGTATTTGGAATGTTTTTGGGTGTGTTCTCTGTCAGTATTTAGGGTTCGAAGAAGCTCTCTAAATTGTTGTCCATTATCATTTTGAAGGTCATTTTCTAATTCATTTTTAGAAAAATCTATCCATTGAATATGGCTAGGAAAATAATCAGGCATTTCTTTTACAGCTTGCAAGCGAACCAAAATAATTCGTTTTCCCATCGAAAGAGCATGCAAAACTTCATCTTTACAGTAGGGCGAAGAAATAGAAGCAGGAGAAAGAATAAATAAAAAATTATCTGAAGTTTCGATACCATTTTTGATTTCTAGCCCAAAATCCGAACCAGCAGGAATACATTCTTGGTCAAACCATGTAGTTCGTCCATTTAGTTGTAATTCTTCATTGAGCCAACGAGCAAAATCTCCATCAGTACGAGAGTAAGAAATAAAAACTTCACTACTAAGAGTTCCTACTTTGGCTGTACTTTCTTCAATGAATTTTTGATGTAAATTAGTTGGTGTATTTAATTTAGTACTTGTGGTGTTATTTCCTTGTTTTTGTCCTTGATTAAGCCAAATTTGAGCTTTTTCTAAGTTGTGTCCACGCAATAAAATAGCATCGTTTTGGTGTTGTTCTTCCCATTTTAGAGCTTGAGCAAGGTAGCGTTTGTGATTTCGGTAGTAGTCATAGTTATCTTCTAGGATACAAATAAGCTCACTCAAATCTTTTTCAAAATCTAAGTTTTCTGTAAAATTATCTTTTGTTCTGTTGTCGGTCAAATCAATATAAGAAGAGGAAAGCGAACGCAATGCCTCTGGCAACTCTTCTGTATTTATTTTTTCTGCCAAAATAACGACAACTCTTTTATGGAAAGTAAGAGCAAAACGAAGTTCTCTCAAACAATCTGAATTATGAATGGCATTTGTAGAAAGAATAAAAACAAAATTATCAGCGTGTGCAATTTGTTCTTTTATTTTTTCGGTATAATCAGAAGCATCGAAGCCTTTTTTATTTTCTCTTTCTATTGAATTGTTTGGCAAAACAACAGTTATTCCAGCTTTTATCAATCCTTTTCGTATTTTTTGAGCTTCTTTTTTTTCTTGAGGAGCAAAACATAAAAAAATTTCTGACATCAAATTATCAGCATTTTTCTTTGATTCTGTAATAAATTCGCTATGCAAAACCGAAGGCAAAGAAGGAGGTTGATTAGGCGCAATAAAGTTTTGAGTAAGCCAATTTTGTGCCTTTTGTCTTTCTGCTCCGACTAACAAAAGGTTGGTTTGTCTTCTATGATTTGTCCATAAAATAGCTTTTTGAAGAATTTCTGTATGCAGGTGAATATATTCTTTTTGATTTTCAATTACTTTTATGATACTTTCAAAACCATCTTCAAAACTATCAATATCTTTTCCAAAAGTAGGAATTGGATTTTCTTTTATAAAATCCAGTTTATTGTGTTTTCTCCATCGGTTTTCGTAGGTAAGTTGCCAGTCATAAAGTTGGTTGATATTTTCTTCTGAAAGCTCTTGGCGAGCGTGTACCCAGTCTGTTTTTCCTAAAAGCTGATGCGAACGATTTAGAATATCTTTTTTAGAAAAAATAGGCAAAACTTCCATTCCATTTTCTTCATAAAATTGTATCAAAACACTTCGTTCTTGAAGAGATAGAGGCGCATCTTTTACATCAAAAATTATATTTTGATTAACTGGAATAATTCGTTTTCCTAATTTTCTAGCATATTCCAACTCTATCAAACAATAGGCAGAAGTGAGGCAACGAGGAGCAAGAATAAGAATAAAATTATGAGCTGATTCAATGCCATGAGAAATACGTTTGGAATAATCATCACCATCAGGAATATTGACCTTATCAAACCAAATTTCATAACCTTTTAGTTTTAAAGATTGATATAATCTTCCGACAAAACCCAAACTTTCTCTTCTTCCATACGAAATAAAGGCATCTTTTATCATAAAAATAAACTTTGACTTACATTTTTATTAAAAAACAATTTAGCTAAAATACGGATTTTCTTTTAATAGTATTTGAAAAAGTTCTATTTTATTCTATTTAAGTAATTGGGTTTAATTTTTTATACCTAAAAATGTATTTTACATTTTGTTTAAATCTGCATTTTTAGGTTTAATTTGGACAAAATAAACCTTTTAAAAGCCATAAATACTTATTTTAAAATGGATAGTAAGAGTTTTTTGGGTGGTAATAAAATTGTTTGTCGATTAATCCACCCATTTAAAAAAACGCTCCCATCGCACTCTTGCCCAATCTTTTATTCCATCTGCTGGAGTTTGAGAGTGATAAATAACTAAAGGCGTTCCGATGAGATGGTCTTCTGGCACAAGCCCCCACATACGAGAATCTGAAGAGTTATGACGATTATCTCCCAAAACAAAGTAATAATTTTGTTTGAAAACATAGTTTTCTATTTTTTTTCCATCAATAATTAATTGATTATCAATGATTTCTACATTTTGGTTGTATTCATAATTTTTGATTATATTTTCATATAAAAGCAATGTTCCTTCGTGCATTTTGATTGTATCACCTTTTTTAGGAATGTAATATGAGCCAAAATAATCCCTATTCCAACCTAATTTTTTGCTGTTTTCGGTCATCGAATTATCTGAAATATCATTTTGTTCGAAAAATTTAGGCGTAATTTCTTCAATTCTTAAATCTTGTCGTAATTGATTGGCTTGTTTGGGAGTTGTGTAAAGTAAATAGGCTTTTGTAGTTGATGTTTTTTCTGTGATTATTTTCGTGTTTTTTTCCTTGACTTTTTTTTCAATTTGAATTTCCTTCCACGTCTGTACGTCGGTATGATGAAACATAATTTCGGGCTTTTCATTTGTCTTGACAATATAACTAAGCTGCATATCTGATGGGTTGGGTTGCCACTCCGAATTTCTAAAAATATCTTGACGCATAATCTGAATTCTGTCCCCAGCCACTCCTACACAACGTTTTATGTAACAGGTTTTGTCTTCTATATTGTCAGTACTATCTAATGGATAATAAAAAATAATAATTTCTCCTGCTTTTACTTCTCTCAATTTGGGTAATCTATCAGGTAAAAAGGTAGAAAAATCAATCGTAAAGCCTGCTTTTTTAGTAACCGAATTTTGTTTTTTGTGATGAATTTTTGCACCAAAGGGAAGTTTATTACAAATTATTTTATCTCCTCTCAAAAGTGAACCTTCCATAGAAGAAGTTGGAATGATAAAATATTCTAAGGCAATTTGTTTTAAAGCGAACAAAGAAAGACAAATAAAGAAAATAAAGTAAAGGCGAAGCCACCATTTTTTTGACTTTAATTTTATTCTTTTAATTTTCATGGTAATTTATAATTATTGAATAAGCAGCGATAATAATTTTTTATAGGAACAGGATTTTTGTATTTCAAAATATGTATTATTATTTGGAATAATAAAGAAGGAATTTTTTAATTAAATAGTTGCAGAAAACACGCCATAATTTGAAAAGTATTATATCAAAATTGAATTTTATTTCTTTTTTATAGAAATAATTTGGTTTGTTCAAAATAAATAATTGTTTTTTGTTGTATATACGAAATTTTATTCTGTTGTGTTGCTGCTTTAAATTTGCCTTTTTTGTAAAAAGACAAATTATTTGTATCTTAATTAGTTCTAAAAAATTATATCCTCAAAAAACACCAAATTTATTTAAAAATATATCTATTTAATTATGTCTAAATCCAAAATTTTTTTTATTGTTCTTGCTGTTCTTATTTTGCTTGGGGGGAGTATTTATGGATATGAATATTTCACGAATCAAAATATCATTGAAAAAGCAGATGCCTTGTATCAAGAGGGAAAGTTTGAAGAGGCTCTTCCCGTTTATCAATCTGCCAAAGGAGGTCTTTTTGATACACATAGTTTTGAATCGTGGTTAGGAAAATTTGATATAAATCAATTAAAAAAAGAAGCCATTCCTGCCTCAAATAGATTAAAAAAAGCTCTCAAAGATGATGAAATAGATTCATTATTGGTGGCTTTTGTTGCCATAAAAAAAGTATATATAAATGATGGAACATACAAAATTGTGCCTGTTTTTCTTAAAAAAGAAATTCAAACCAACCAACAATTAGCAAAGAATAAAATACTTGCCTTAGCCAAGAAATCCGAACAAAAAAAGCCGAGTGAAGCCATAAAATTATATTCAGTTTTTGATTTTAATGATACAGAATATCAGACTTATCAAGAAAAAATAAAAGGACTTTATAAAGATGCTTTTTTTGAAAAATATAATGAAAAAGAGTATGCAGAAGCTCTTGTTTTCTATAAAAAAATGGATTTTGAAGAGAAAGTAAAGTACAAAGACCAAATAAAAGAACCTATAAATCATAGCCGAGTTGAAATAGCTAAAAAGTATAAAAAAATTGCTCTAAACTCATACATGAGTGGTGAAATATCTGCCATAGAAAAACTCACTAAATTGTTGATGCAGGTAGATACGACAAGTAGTTATGATAAGGAAGCCAAAGCAGAATTAGAAAATCTTAACCAAGAAGTAGCCTATAAAATGGCAGGAGAAGAATATAAATTAGGAAATCTTGACGAATCTCTACATTTGTTTGCTCAAATTCCTCCAAAATCACCCCATTACGACGATTCAAAAAGGAAAATTACTCAAATTTCACAACAGTTAAAAAAAGAACATAAAGATTCAAAACTTACCCAAAAAAGAAAAGAAGCCTACGCCGAAATAAAAAAACAGCTTTCTCCTTATTTGAATAATAAATCATCTTATTCGGTTATTTTGTCTTCTACTGAAGAAGCACTTAAAAGATTTAAGTATGTAATTGTGTATCAAAATGGAACTACACCCACTACTCAAAGAACGCCTTTTTTGAGGGTAAGCGATAGTACTTACAACTTCTTTTTAGATGATGTAGGAATGGAAATTTTGTCAAATAAAGGACAACAAATAACACAAGCAGGATATAGCAATTATGTAGGAAATTCTCAATATGGACAATGGAGGGAAAATAATGATGGTTCTTTTTGGGAGTTTTATGGTAAGTATGCGATGTTGAGTACACTTTTCAACTCAAATCGTATTTATAGAGATGATTATAGAACCTATAATCGTTATTACAGAAATTCGGCTCGTCCTTATTATGGAAGTGTTTATGTTCCATTGAAATCGGCAGTCAAACAAACGCCACGTTTCCAACAAACCGTAAATACTCGTTCTCAAAAAAGCTGGTTTTATGCCAAAAACGCACCTTCACGTTCTTCTTCCAAAAGTGTAGCCAGTACAAGTAATAAAAGTTGGTATTATGGAAGGCAGCCTACCAAACGCAGTAGCTATGCAAATAATTCAAGAGCTTCAAATCGTAAGAATTTTGGTCGTTCTTCTAATTTTGGTCGTTCATCAAGTGGATATAGCTCTAGTGGTTCTTCTAATTCTGGTCGCTCATCAAGTGGATATAGTTCTAGTGGTTCTTCTAATTCTGGTCGTTCATCAAGTGGATATAGTTCTAGTGGTTCTTCTAATTCTGGTCGTTCTTCTAGTGGATATAGCTCTGGTAGTTCGTCAAGCTCTTCATCACGAACAACTCGTTCTAGTTCGTCGTCTTCTCGTTCTCGCTCATCTTCTTCACGAGGTGGAAAGTAAAAAGTTATAAAAAACAAAAAGCTACAAGATTTTTAAGTTCTTGTAGCTTTTTTACTTTACTTCATGTCTGAAAGCTATTTAACTATCATATTTGCACTAAACTTTCCTTTTGGTGAATCTACCACAATCGTATATTTTCCAGTAGGTAGATTATTGAGTTTGAAATATACTTTTTTATTTTTTCTTATTGTAGCACTTCCATCTTTTGTACTGATGTCTTGTACTTTCGCTCCCATTTGGTCATAAATATCTATGTCTATTAAATCTCCTTTATCTATTCCAATACACATACAAATTGTTTCTCCATTATCATTCAAGAAAATTCCTATTTCATCGTCTCCATTGGCAGGGTTAGGAAAAGGAATAAATTCATACCCAACAGGGGCTTTGCAGAATCTATCTCCTATTTTAGTTTTTGCAACTACTTCTCTAGTTATATACTCACTCCAACCACAACGAGTTCTTAAGCGCACTCCAATTATTTGTCTAGATGCTCCAGTACCTAGTATATAAGATGGGTTATCAGTTACATCTGCTGCAACAAATTGCGCCACTCTCTCTCCCTGTCCACTAAATAAATAAAATTGGTTTCTATCTGTTGGGTCATTTGTAAACACTTTCCATTCTATTTCTAAATTTCTGGCTCTAATATACCAGCAGACTGCTTAAATAACTCTACCTGTAGGTTAAAACTCTCATAAGTACATACTCCTATTGGATTAGGTAAATTTACAGAGTATGTTTCCTCTCCTAAACGGCAGGGAACAGTATTACCTGAAATAGAAAAACCATTAGGGTTTTGTGCAATTGCTATATTTAAAGCAAAAATGTAAAGGACAAAAACTAATAAAATACGTTTCATAATAAAAATGAATTAAGTTTAGTTTAAAATAAAAAAAGAAAATTGAAAATTACCTTTTGAGGTAAAAGGATATAAATAATTGCCACTCACGTCATATAAATTAGACTGGACTTCATAACTTACTCTATAATAGCTACGTTTGACGTTTTCATTCAGTTTTCTATCGTATAAATGTGTCAAATCAAACAAGTATATATAACTACTGTCTTGATAGCCAAAATAAGAGCCTTCCCATTGGTCATAAGTATCTCTAATTATGCCTACTTTAAAATCAGCACTAGCCAACCAATACTGATTGGGTATATTTTTTGAATAGTAAACTTTGTTATTTAAGTGTATTTCTAATGAGTCTTTATCATAAAAAGGTATCATCTTATCATTAAATAACCTTAACCTATATTTACTATATACAGGTATTATGTAGCCAATAGTAGGTTTTAATTCATCATTAATTGGACGAATCCCAACAGATATATTAGAAGTGTCGTTTCCGTAATACTCTGACAAATCTGATAACACTCCAAAAAAACGCTCTTCTCCATCAAAAGCAGAATCCGAAGCATAGCACAAAACAGAATCTCCAATAGTAGCCGATAGAAAGTAAGTGCCTTGCTCTTCGCAGGGTAGGTCTATTATTGGTCTTATATTTTCTTCATTTTCTTTTGAGCAGGCTGTAAAAAGCAATAAGGAAAAGAGAGTATAAAGTAGGTTGTTTTTCAAATATTTTATGTAAGAAATAGTCATTTTTTTTTTTTTTTTAGTAAATTTAATTACGCTGCAAACGTATAAAATCATTTTTTATCAAGCAAGTAAATATAAAAATTATTTAAAATAATGCAATTTTATAAAAGTAAAAAACAGCTTGATTTTAGAATTTAAGTATCTGAAAGTCAAAAACTTAACCCTTTGTCTTACTGCTAAGTAAATTTTTTGCAATCTTAGTAAAGTACAATTTAAGGATATTGTTTTGTGTATGCTTAATTGACTGTTATTTTATTTTGTGTAGTGTAATTTTAATAGCCAAAAAACCAAATTTTTTAATTAAAACCGAATAATGTTTAATTTTGACTTTGTAATTTTCAAGAAACAACAAGAAAAGAACTCTATTTTTTAGCTTCTCAAAAACATAAGTAAAAAGTTTAGCGTTTATATTTTAGACCCTAAGGGTTTTCAAAAACCCTTAGGGTCTTTATTTCATTTATTAAACATTCTATCAGATTATGACAAAATCAAAATCATTATTTATTTTACCTTTTTTATTTAGCATTTTACTTTTCTTAGGAGCGTGTGATTCTGATGGCAATATCAATTTTTTTTCTATTGATGAAGACCTCAAAATAGGTCAGCAAGTGGCAGCCGAATTAGAAGCAGATTCTTCGGTGATTATTTTGAACGAACAAGAGTACGACACAGCTTATATGTTTATTCGTGCCATGACTGAAAAAGTATTGGCTTCAAATGATATTCGTTATCGCACAGAATTTCCTTGGCAAGTCAAAATTATCCACGATGATAATACATTGAATGCCTTTTGCGCTCCAGGGGGATATATTTATGTTTATACAGGACTTATAAAATATTTAGATACAGAAGACCAACTCGCTGGCGTAATGGGTCACGAAATTGCACACGCAGACAAACGCCACGTAACCGACAACATGACAAAAACGTATGGTTATGAAACTCTTTTTTCAATATTTTTTGGAGAAGACCAAAGTACACTGGCAGGCATTGCAAAGAATTTGGTAAACCTTAGTTATAGCAGAAAAGCAGAGCAAGAAGCTGATGATTTTTCGGTAAAATATCTTTGTGATACAGAATATCAATCAAATGGAGCAGCAGGATTCTTTCAAAAAATTATTAATGAAGGACAAAATAATGCGCCACCAGAGTTTTTGAGTACACACCCAAATCCAAATAATAGAGTAGAGGCAATCAATAATAAAGCTAGAGAAGAAGGTTGTAGCATTACTCCAAGTGGAAATGATTATGCAGCTTTTAAGGCATCTCTTCCTAGGTAGTCAATTACGGATTACAGATTAAAAATTACAAAAAAAAATATTAAAAATCCTTATTACATGTATTGGTAATAAGGATTTTTTTGTGAAAATTGTTTAAGAATAGACAAGCCATGTTCTGTGTCACACAGAACGCAATGTATTTGTATGTCACAGAACACGAAAAAATAGCCATTCTTAAACAGCTTCGTAATAAAGAATAAAAAAGGATTTTTCATTCTTTACCAAATAATAAAAAAACATATACCCAAATCCAAGGAGAAAAATAATGCCCAACATTCATAAAAAAATAAACTCCTACGTGAAAACAAATACCTATGAAAATCAAAGTGAATCTAATATATTTATTTTTATGAAGAATAAGTAAAAAGCTAGTTTCCCAAATAATTGTAAGGCTAGAAAATAAAAAAACAAGAAAAGGATATTCTGATAAATTTTGTCCTAATTCGGTAGGTGAATTTTCTAAATAACCTAAAAGAGCCTTTCCGTTGAGCCAATCCAAACCACCAATAAATATTTTTTCAAGACCCGAAGAGGCATAAATCAATCCGATAGCCAAAAAAAGTAAATAATTTTGAGGAATTAGCCTTGTCATTGTCTTTACCGACGACCACATACCACCATAAATCCAAAAAGGAAGCAAAATACAAACCCAGTTCCAAGTGGCATAAGTATGCTCAATTTTTCCAAAACCATATAAAAAACCTTGTAGATAAATAAACAATATCGAACTCAAGGTTATACAAAACCATATAATTATTTTGAATAGATATTTTTTCTGATAAAATAAATAAAGCAAACTAAAAAGAGTGCCTATTACTGTAATGATTTTGAGAAAAACAAACGAGGTTTTAAAAAATAAAAGCGAAGGAAAAGAAGATGATAAAAAGGAGTAAAACGAAATAGGCTTGTATAAAACAGCAATTTGAGTGTATTCTGTAAGGATTTCTAACCACTGATTGGAAAGCAAAACATTTGAAATTAAAAAATAAATAACTAAAAAATATAATTTATTTTCTGATACTTTTTCAGAATAAACAGTCTGATTTATGAAGAATGATTTTGCTTTTTGATAAATTTTGGGAATAAAAAATAGCGAAATAATAGAACTCACAAACAAAAAACGAATAGCTATTTGGTCAGATTTTTTGATAAAAAAAGAGGCATCAAAACGGTGTTTTTCTATTGCCAACCGTGGGTAAATAGTTTCCACTACCTGCGAAAACCACGTAATAGAATCAGAATAAAAATAAGCGAAAGTATAATTTCGAATCAAAAACCAATAAAGAAATTGAGATAAAAATATCAATAAAAGAATAATCCAAAATATGTTTTTTTTGAGAAAAATATTCATAAAACTCATTAATTGAAACTTAATTTGAAAATACACACAACGAATCTGGCTCATTCTGCAAATCTTGTTTATTAACGACATGATACCATTTCCACTTTAATTTTTCATATTGTTCTAATTTTTCTTTTTTGAAAATTATTTTATTCAAAACAGCTATAAAATCAATGTGTTTTTTTTGATAATGATGTTTTCGAAGCTGCATTTCAAAGGCATTTGCGTTGATAGGAATGTTTTGAGCTTTTAATTCTACAAAATTAGAAGTGTTATTTTTTTTATAAAAAATATAAAATTTTTCATATTGCTTTTTGTGTTGCATAGGCTCTGCAAACATTCCAAAACGATGAAAAAGATAAGTATCTTTCAAAAAAATAAAAGGTAAAATGATTGCTGACAAAACAAGAAAAACAAAAATAAAAGACAATCTTTTTTTTTGATAGAACACAAATACTACGAATTAGCTTTTTTGAACAAAAAATAAAACCAAATATATAAAATTATTATCTAATCTAATTTTGAAGGTCTTTTGCAAAAATCTAACTTTAAATTTCCTATTCTACAATTTTTTTATAAAATTTGTGAATAAATTTATCTTATTTAGTCAGTGAAGCACAATAAAATAGCACTTTAAGCATTATTGATGTAAGGGAAATTATATAAATGGTTTTTGTGTATATTTGTATTCTTTATCAATTAGGCATTTTGAAAATGTATTTAGATTCTAATAAATTGATTTTTATTATAGAATTTAATCAAATTTTGCTTGAAATTTGCAAGATTACAAAAGTAGAATTAAATTACAAACCTCAACTTGTAACAAAGTCTTATACAGACCTTTTTCCTAAAAACAATTTAGAAAATACTAATACTAAGCAGTTTATTGTTTTTGTCTAATTATTATTACAAATAATTTTAATTAATAAATCCAATACAATTTAAAAAGATTATAATACCACGCATTATGGCAAAATTGAGTTTTCAGTTCAGTGCATTATTTATCCTAGCTTTAGGATTAATGCTAGGAGGTTGTAACAAAAAACCACCTACAAGCACCTCTCCCGGTAAAAAAAGTACAGCTACAGGAGTAGCATTTGGTAAGAAAAAACCAAATGGAGAAGAAGGTGGCTTCAAAGTAGAAAAATTTAAAGGGCAGCCTGCTGGTCCTAACCTTGTTTTTATTGAAGGTGGTCGTCATATTTTAGGTTCTTTCGAAGAAAATATAGAAATGACTGCTTCTGATAATATTGAAAATACAGTAACAATCAAGTCCTTTTATATGGACGAAACAGAAATTGCAAATATTCACTGGTTGGAGTATATGCACTATCTATTACAAGATTCTTCTCAACAGGCGTATGAAGAATCATTACCAGATACGACTGTTTGGTCTGCCGAATTAGCTTACAATGACCCTTATGTTGATCATTATTTGCGTTATCCTGGTTTTCGTTATTTCCCAGTTGTGGGTGTTTCTTGGAAACAAGCAAGTGATTTTTCATTATGGCGTACAAGTATGGTAAACAATGGCTTGGCAATGAAAAAAGGTAAGAAAGAAATAAAAGAATTGGCCAAAAATGGCGAACGTATTCCTTTAGAGTCAGGTGTAGTTTTGCCTGGATATCGCCTACCAACAGAGGCAGAATGGGAATATGCAGCAAAAGGCTTAATCGGAACACAGTATTTAGATGAAGCACAAGATTATGCTCGTCTTTATCCTTGGGACGGTCATTCGCTTCGTAATCCTTATGGAAAACAGATGGGACAATTCTTAGCAAACTTTAAGCGTGGTCGTGGTGATTATGCTGGTATTGCAGGAGCTTTGAATGATGGGGCAATGATTACAACTTGGATTTATGCTTATCCACCAAATGATTTTGGTCTTTATAATATGGCTGGAAATGTAAATGAGTGGGTTTGGGATATTTATCGTCCAGGTTCGTTTGAAGATTTTGGTGGTGAACCAAATGCAGATTTGAACCCTATTCGTCGTAATGATTTCTTAGATGAGTCTGAAGATTATGATTTTGAAAACTTTGAAACACTTATTAATAATCAAGTTCGTGTCTATAAAGGTGGTTCTTGGAAAGATGTAGCTTATTGGTTAGCTCCAGGTACTCGCCGTTATATCGAACAAGATTCTTCTACTTCTCATATTGGTTTCCGTTGTGCGATGATTCGTGCTGATAGCGACAACTAAAATAGAGATAACAGAAAATAATACAAAAAGCCTTTTACTTCTAAAGTGAAAGGCTTTTTTTAATAATTTATCTGTAATTTGCCTCTAATGATTATAATTATTTCTATTTAATCTAATAAATAAATTTGTTTGACGAAAAAAAGTTATTTTTGTTTTATATATTAACTTTTGGTATTTACCTTGTGGTTAGGTCAAATCATAAGTCCCCCTAACATACTCTAATCCTACTAATTATTCTTGTATTATAATGCAAACCTTTACTTCAAATAATAGAATAGAAGAAAAAAAAATTCAAATTGTAGATTTGTCAATTACAGTATTGACTTTTGATTATCTGTTGCGTTGGATTTCTTTAGGTAGTTATCGTTTGATATTTGGAGAAAGCGTAAAAGGCTCTCATTTGATTTTCTTTTTTGTTTTACAAATCTTGATTATCCTTTTTACCTTAGGTTTTACTTTTTGGAGGGAGTATGTATTTCGTGTCAATAATAACCCTGATTATTCTACTCCTGATTCTGTCGAACTTATTTGGAGTCAGTTTTGGGAATTTATTTATAAAAAACGAAATTATGAAATTGTAGGCTCTTCTTTTTCGATGTTATTGCGTTTCTTTTTTGTTATTACGTTTACCTATATGGTCATTTCGGCTACTTTTGACAAAATTGTCTTGGACGGACATCAGGCAAATGTAATTGGTTTTGTAGGCGCACTTTCATTTTTTATATATGGTTTTTGGGTTTATTTTATTTCTCATTTTAGCGTTCCTGATTCGGAGTTTCGCCCTGTACAAGCCTTTGTTAATGCCTCTACTCGTAGAAAAGAAAATTTGTCAGAGCTTTTAGAATCTGATTTGCAGTCCGACAAAATTAATACACTTGATAATAATCCCATTGATACAAATGACACAGAAATTTTAGAAATAGAAGGAGAAGTTCGAAATTTGATGAACCGAGTAGAAGCCTATATTTTGGAGAGTGTTATGTTTGGTGCGCTTACATTTTCGGGCTTTTTGACAATCATTGCATCAGATACAGATAGGCTTAATTATGTCAGTATGCGTCGTTTTGGATATAATATTGTTGAGTTTATGCTTGATTTGATTGTTTTTGAGTTTAAGCGATTAGAAGAATATCATATTTTTAGCACTGACCCAGAGCATTTGCTTGTCTTGATAATGTTTCAGACCGTACTTTGTGCTTTGTTTTTTTTGATGGTAATTGCAGCACGACTAAAATTTAGTAAAACAGCCGAGCAAATTGATAATACTGTTCGGCTTGCTCGTTCATATAACAATAAAGAAGAGGAAGTATATATCCTCAAATTGCAATCTCCTCACAACTCACTTTTAGACAAACGTTTGTTAGTTCTGAATCGTAAAATATCTCAACTTGTCTTGCAGGCTGCTGACCTAATCAAAGAAATACACCCTGTGATTGCCTATATGAGTTTTCTCCGAAATATGGGTGTTTTATTTTTCTTATTTATTATCATTACCAGTCTTTTGTTTTTTAATACTACGGTTGCTATTTTCTTTGGTGCAATGTCTTTGAGTGCTTATGTTTACAAACAATTTGATACATGGTATCGTCAAAAACGTATGCAAAGAATCATCAATCAACATCAAGGAGTAGATAGACAAAATTTTGAAAGATAATTAAAAATAAAATTAATTGTTTGAATAGCAAAAATGAGAAAAACCATTTATCAAAAAGTAATCTACTTTAGATAAATGGTTTTTTTATTAATTATAACCTAAATGAAATAGGTTTTGGAAATAGTCTGTGTGTTGTGATAAGCGTTTTGAAGATTGAAAAATTAGTTTATTTGGCTTTTTGCTTTTAAAACTGAATTTTGGCTTAATCTCTGATTCGAATTTGATTTTTTATCATTAGCTGTATAAAGCCATAATTCAAATTCACGCTCTTCTTGTAAGTTGGAGTTTGGCGAACCATTAATATTAACCCAACGCAAGATTTCCTCATTTATCTTTTCTTTCTTTTGTATTTTTTCATACAATCTACTGCGATAAAGTTTGGAAGTTCCGAAAGCAAAACAAAAGTTTGTAATTGCTATTAGCTTTGTTCCTTTAAGTTTAAGACTCTTTTTTACCCATCTTTTTGAGTAATTTAAGTCGTGACGTAATAAAGAATCTGCCTGCTTTTGCGTAATGCCTCCTAAAAGTGAGCTATCTCTCTCGGTAATCAAATGACCATAACCGATAGTTTGATAGCCTGCTGCACAATTATAAGGCTCTAACATAAGTCCTTCTCTGTTTTTGATACGAGTGATAAGGCTATCCCAAGTATAAACAATTTTTATTTCATCTTCTAAATGCTCAGAGAAGTTTTTCTCATTTTCTACACTCATTGTTTTTTGGATATGAGTAGAGTTTGGAGAGTTATTAAACGATGTAATAAATAAAACAAAAATTGACAAAGTAACTATTTTGACATATATCATATTTAGATTTGATGGTGAACGACTGCAAAGGTAATACCTTCTCATTCACTTATCCAAATTATAACTAATTGTTTTTCAATAGGTTGTGTTTTTGACACTAAACCAAAACAACCTTTTTGCCAAAATAAATTTTGTGTTTTGAGTATTTTACAGAATCTGAATTTATTATTGCCGATGTAATTTATATATTATTCTGAAAGTGTAATCTTCACTTAATTCTTACATAAGATTAAAAAAAATGATCGAAAAATCAGCCATTCTAATCAAACATTTTTAAAAATTATACGCAATGTTTATAAAATGACTAACGGTCAGTTTTTTAGAAAAAATAATCTTCTCTTAGTGCAATCTTAAAATATAGATTGAAAGCTATGAAACCCAGTCGCTTCTATCCAAACTTCTAAACTGAATGGCTTCTGCAATGTGTGCAGTCTGTATTTTTTCACTATTTTGGAGGTCTGCAATCGTTCTGGCTACTTTCAAAATTCTGTCATAGGCTCTTGCCGAAAGTCCTAATCTTTCCATTGCATTTTTTAAGAGAATCTTGCTTGTTTCATCTATCTTACAAATCTTTTTTACCATTTGAGAAGGCATCATGGCGTTTGAATGAACAGATTTTATAACTTTAAAGCGATTTTCTTGCACTTTTCTTGCGCTAATAACACGATTTCTTATTTCTTCACTACTTTCGGCCTTTCTATTTGCTGTCATTTCATCAAAAGAAACAGGCGTAACCTCAACATGTAAATCAATTCTGTCTAGCAAAGGACCACTAATTTTGTTTAGATATCGATGGACAATTCCTGTTCCACAGACACAATCTTTTTCTGGGTGATTGTAATATCCACACGGACAAGGATTCATACTAGCGATGAGCATAAAATTACATGGAAATTCTACCGAAATTTTGGCTCTTGAAATGGTAACCTTTCTATCTTCCAAAGGCTGACGCAAAACTTCCAAAACCGAACGTTTGTATTCTGGTAGCTCATCTAAAAACAAAACGCCATTATGAGCCAATGAAATTTCTCCCGGTTGAGGATTTCCACCACCACCTACCAAAGCAACATCACTGATTGTATGATGAGGCGAACGATAAGGACGACTAGCAACTAAAGCGGCATTTTCTCCCAAATGTCCAGAAACAGAATGAATTTTGGTAGTTTCTAAGGCTTCATGAAGAGTAAGAGGAGGCAAAATGGAAGACAAACGTTTGGCAAGCATTGTTTTTCCTGCTCCTGGAGGGCCAATCATAATTACATTATGCCCTCCTGCAGCAGCAATTTCTAAGGCACGTTTTATGTTTTCTTGTCCTTGTACATCTGCAAAATCAGCTTCATATTCATTTTTTTGCTGCTTGAAAATTTCTCTTGTATCTATTTTTAAGGGTTCAATATTAAATTCATCTTCAAAAAAACCTACTGCTTCTTCTAATGATTCGACAGGGATAATATCCAAATTATTTACAATGGCTGCTTCTTTGGCATTTTCTTTTGGCAAAACAAAACCCTTAAAACCTTGCTTTCTTGCCTCAATCGCAATAGAAAGTACACCACGAATAGGACGTAATTTTCCATCAAGAGCCAACTCGCCCAAAACAATATATTTATCAAAATTAGGGGCATTTATTTGGTCAGAAGCAACTAAAAGACCGAGGGCAATCGGCAAATCATAAGCAGAACCTTCCTTTCTGACATCGGCAGGAGCAAGGTTGACAACTACTTTTTGACGAGGAATCCGAAAGCCTAATTGCTTGACAGCAGATTCGACACGCTGCTCACTTTCTTTGACAGCACTATCGGCAAGACCAACAATTACGATTTTTGTTCCTTTAATAACATTTACTTCTATTGTGATAATATTTGCTTCGACACCGACTACGGATGCTCCAAATGTTTTAGCTATCATTTTTTTATAATTTTATTGATTATCAACTGATTAGGGTTGAGGCATAGCGATTCATTTTATTTCCTTAAATTAATCAAAAAAGAATTATAATAAAATAAGTAAGAACTATTTTTGAAACAAAAAACCTTATTTTAATTTGTATTTATTAAAAATACAAAGTTAAAATAAGGTTTAATGGGAATGATTTTGAAAATCAAAACGCTACAAAATCAAATTTCTTTAATAAAAAAAGGGATATAGAATTAAGGTTGATTTGTAGCGTTTGAATGTTATTTAATAATTAGAGTAGTGGAAGTAGCTGAATGATTAGAAACTTCTATTTTTTTTGAATCTTTTTCAACATTTTTTGCAGCACTTACAGCACTTTCTTCGTTACGTTCGCAGGCAACCATAATGGCTAACCCAAAGAAAAGAGCAAGTTGTAAAAGAATTAATTTTTTAAGTTTCATAAAATTAATAATATAGTGAGTAGTTTTTGGGAGATGCTTTTTAGGTCATTTCACAATTTTATGAGCTTTATAAGTATTCATTTCAAGGGAATGAATAACTATGTATTAACACAAAGTTAATTCTTTTACTAACTTTTATCGAAAAATGGCATTTTATCAAAAGGTAAAAAAGGGAGTTTTAGAGTACCTTTTTAGATGTTTTGTGTATTTAATCTATAAAAAATCACTTTCTAAGGGAAAATATAACGGATTAGGATAAATAAACTCATAATTTAATTTTTCTTGTAATTTGCTTGAGTTAATTATCTTATAATCAGGTGTTTGGCTGTTGGTTTTGAAAGTGGGAATCTCAAAATTATAGTCTTTTGCATTCTTTTGATAGACTTTTTGGCGTATTGGGTGAATAGGACAGGCTACGTTAAATATGTCGTATTTGTTACGTTTTTTGTCATTAAAAAGAGTTTTTTTGCTTAATTTTTCAGAGATTAATAAAATAACCTTTATCAAATCCTTTCTATGTATGAAATTTACAGGAATAAGCCCAGTATTTAAGTCTTTTTTTCCTGCAAAATACTTTCCTGCAATTCTTTTTCCTCCCATTAGCCCACCAGCTCGTAAAATAACAGTTTCTAAATTTTGATTTTTTGCAGCTTGAATAAATACATTTTCGGCTTCAAAAATATCTTTTCTGTTTGCTTCTTCTAAAGTCTGAACATCGTTTTCGAAAACTTCTTTATTTAACTTTGCATCATAATTTTTATAAACAGAAGTTGAGCTAATAAAAATAATTTTTTTGGTTGCTTTATTATTTTGTAGTAAATGATTTTTGATAAACTCCATTTGTGTCTTGTAAAATTGTTTGTTTTTTTTGGGTGGTGGAATATTTATCAAACAAATATCTGTTTCAAAAAAATCTTTGAAATATTCATTTGAGTTACTTTCAAATTTATTTATGTTTTCTTCATTCAATTCCAAATAAAAGGGTTTTATATTTTCTTTTTTTAAAGTTTCTATTTTTTCTTTTGAAGTAGTTGTGCCATTTACTTGTATTTTTTTTTCTATAAAAAACTTAGCTGTTTCTAATCCGAGCCAGCCACAACCTAAAATACTGATTGATTTCATAATTTTGATTTATTGTAGATATTGAACATAAAAAAAGCGAAACATATTGTTTCGCTTTTTAGTTTTTTGAAGATTTTATAAATCTAGTTTTAGTTATTGCCGTACAAATGTTGAGGTTACTACTTGTCCGTTTAGGGTATAAGTATCTGTCCAACGTATGGTAAGCGTTCCAGTATTTTCGTCCCAGTTACCACTTTTAATTTCCCAACGAAGACCAAAAAACACCTCTGACATAGGTTCAATGGCATTACATGCTTCAGTGATTGAGAAAGGAATTGGGATTCCTTCGCCTACACATTCGTTCAAATGATTTGCTGTAAGGTCAGGTAAGATGTACTCATTTTGCCTTCCAGTAGTGGTGTCTTTGATGATATTTAGTTCTAAAGGAGTCGTTTGGCAATAATCATTTGTAGCTAAATATCTTCCCTCCATAGTTGAGGCACATTCGAATCTGATTTTGGTTGTGTCGGTTGGGCTTAATGTTTTTCCATTAGAGGTTACTTCCCAACGAACATTCCAAAAAGCACCACCAGGGAGGTCATTTTCAGAATTATACCCTGTTTCTGCGAGCAATTCTGAAATATCAAAAGTAAGGTTACTAGGTATTTGAGATGTTTTGGCTAAGAAAGTTTCTTGCCCTTGTACTGTTTCTTCTGAACCTAAAGTAACTGGTTCTTCCAAAATTTTGTAAAAAGTAACTTCGTCTATTTGGTCAGCATTGAGCCCATCTGATGTTTCTATTTCAAAACTAAGATTTTGTTGCCCTCTTAAATACACTGTATCTGGGAGTGGGTCTATTGTATAAAAGACATCTGTTTGTTGTCTTATACTTTCATCTTCTGGAACACAGTTCCAACTAAGAAGCGCAACTCCGATTAGCAAACTATATGCTAGAACTGATTGAAAAATACGCATAATATTATTTTTATATTTTTTGTTTTTGATAAATTAATCAAATACGATGACTGTAAGAATAACTATGAATTGAAATTTTAATTTATTTATTATCAATTAAAAAAGAATAGTTTTTCTATTTTTATTGTATTAATCGTCGTATTATTTTGAATAAATAACTAACTAAGACTTTGATTTTTTATTTATTCTGCCGAATCCCACCATACTGGTATTAGCATAGAAGAGAATCCTAGAGGGACATTTTGCGCCCCTACATTTCTAGGATTGTATTGCCATTCTGAACTAGGATAAGGAAAACGCAATGCAATTCCATCGTAATCAAATCTATCTTTTAATACTGACCCATTAGGAGCAATAATATCTGTATCTGCTCTACGCAAATCGTTGTATGCTTCAAAGCTAAGAAATGTAGCAATATACTTTTGTTGCATAAGTTGTATGTAATAGCTATTTGCTGACATTCCGTTAGGAATAAGTGTTTCGACAGAACCCAAATAAAAATCTATCATAAAATCAATATTTGCAGGATTTGCTAAGATGGCTTCATCTAAAGGTGTTTTAGATATTCGGCTCAAAAAAGGTCTTGCAAACTGAAGGTCTGCTCTTACAGCTTCTGTAAGTTCGATATTTGATTCAGAGAGTCTGCCTAAGTGAAATAGAGCTTCAGCTTTCAAAAATTGAATTTCTGAATACATCAACCAAGGAAGAGGAGAATCTGTATCTGCATAAAGAACACCTAATAAAGAAGTACCTGCCGAATAGGCTTGTCCATTTGTAGAAACATCTGAAGGAGCAACAGTTTCTGGTGTTGCCTCACGAGGAATTGCGAAGGCATCTCTATTAGTGTTTGCTTTTGTCATGTGCAATAAAAGGCGAATATCTCTATTTCTACTTACTGCTGATTTGTGTTTGTTTGTTGCACTTGTAAATGTATTCCATCTATCACTTACAGCATATTGATTCCAAGGATTTTCTTGCAATAACTGACTAGAATATTGATAGATAGCATTATCGTCGTTGCTTTGAAAACTCTGTGCTACTGCGTCAAGAACAAGTTGTGATTGAGTAGCAGCATCATGCCCAGGGGCATTAGAAAGGTGCATATAAAGACGAGCTTTCAAACCATAAGCATATTTACGCCATTTTTGCATATCTCCACCATAAATTAAATCATCAGTGGTAGGTACTTCAGCAGCTTGATTGGTATCATCTATGTGTGCAATCGCCTCGTCTAACAATCTGTGAAGGTTGATATATATTTCTTCTTGCGTATCATAAGCAGGAAATGGGTATAGTTCTGGTTGCCATGCTTGAGAAAAAGGCGCACTACCAAAGGCATCTGTAATCATAGACATATTTTGCGCCCAAATAATTTTGGCAATCGCAGCATGATAGTTTTTGTTTTTGGCAATGGCTTGTTCTGACAATGTTTTGCAATTACTCATTACTCCCACATACGAGTAATTGTTCCAAAATCCATCTACATCGTTTTCAGTGATAAAATAATTGTCATAACTTCCGACCACAGGATATTCTGTTTGTTGGGTAAGTCCAGCAGCCATACGGGCAGGTATTCCTCCAATGACTTGGAAAGAAAAGTTGGATTGTAGTCCTGTAAGAAGCTGTTCTTCTGTTGCTTCTGTCGGATTTATAGGGTCTTCATTTACATCTAGTAATTGTTCGCAAGAAGAAAGCGAAAAAGCACCTACTAAAAGTAATGAAAGTATATATATATTTATTTTTTTCATAATTGTTTAGAAATAAACTATAAAATGTTTTGTTTTTTGATGTAAAAGGAAGTATTTTGAATTATTTTATTTAATAAAATGACTTCCTTTTATTGACAAATAAATTGAAGGTTTAGAAAGTAACATTTAATCCAAAGGCATAACTACGAGTACCTGGTGTAACAGCGTGATAAAAACCTTGTGCGTTACCTGAGCCATATAGATTTCCTTCTGGGTCATAATAACTAAAGTTTGAAGAGATATATAAATTTCTTCCTGTTGCAGTAAATGAAAGTGTTTCGATAGGCCATTTTTCCATTAGTTTTTTAGGCAAACTATAAGCAAGTGTAACCTCACGTAATTTGACAAAACTTCCATCTTCTACAAATAATTCATCTACACGAGAGAAAAAGTTTTGGTAATACCCTTGATTTGCAATTACAGGAATATCATTAGGTGTTCCATCTTCTTTTAAACCTCTCCAAACCACTACATTATTTCTATTTTCTGTAATAAGTGCTGTTCCTTGAGTTGTTGTATAATTCAAATCCATATTCAGAACATCGCCACCAAAACGTCCATCAAAGAAGACAGTAAGGCTAAGTCCTTTATAAGTAAATGTATTACGAATTGAACCCAACCAATCAGGCATTGTATTTCCGATAGGTCCTAAACTTTCGGCTTGTATTGGAAGTCCATCACTACTATCAATAAGTAATTGTCCGTCTTCTGCTCTTTCAAAACGAGAACCCCAAATTACACCATATCCATAATTTCTATCTACACGAATCTGTGGACTGGTAAAACCTCCTAAGAATAATGATTCAATTCCTTCTTGAAGCTCTACAAGTTCGAAACGGTTGCGAGAATAATTTACAGAAATTTCCCAATCAATCGGCATTTTCTTTTTGATAAGTTTGAATACATCTGCTGTAATCATTGCTTCTACACCTCTGTTTCGTATTACGCCACCATTTATCCAACGAGAAGAAAATCCAGTAGTTCCTGAGATTTGAGCAGGCACAATTTGATTTGTAACTCGGCTATTATAATAAGCTACATCTGCTCTTAGTGTTCCTTTGAAAAGTTTTATGTCTGTTCCTATTTCAAATTCTGTTTTTAATTCGTGAGTAAGGTCTGGCTCTGCTGCTCTTGAGTTTCTTTCAAAACCGATTTGCTCTTGCCCTATAAATGTAGCTATCGAACCTCTAGTTGCATCTGATGGGTCTGTACGAGAAAACAACTGACGAGTAACATACGGCTCTGCTGCCGAGCCTGCTTGAGCATACGAAGCACGAAGCCCCCAGTAAGAAACAACGCTTTTTGGTAAGGCAGGAATAAGCTCTGAAAGGACTGTATTACTAGATATAGAAGGATAGAATACAGAACGATTGCCTTTTTCTAGTGTAGAAAACCAGTCATTACGTCCTGTAACTTCTACATAAATTTTTTCTTGATAACCTACTTTTGCAGTAGCAAATAGACTTGTAGAACGAACTTTTTCAATGGTAGGAAGTACATCTAGTTTTACTTGTGTATCTTCATAATTGTAATTGCCACGTTCTCCTAATCCAATACCACGAAGTATGTTCATTTCGAATGAACGTAAATTTAGGTTGTGTCCTATTGTACTAGAAAACTCAAAGTCATCATTGAGTTGTTTTTGCATAACAGCATATATTGTATTATCTATTAAGATATTGTCTGCTGTTGCATCATACATACGCCCTTCTATACGCCCAAAAGTACCAACATTTGTTTTTTGCTTTTGAATGTCTTGATAGCCATCTACTCCCAAACGATTATAAATAGTAACCCAAGAGTTTAGTTTATAATTTACAGTTGCATTTACAAACAAACGATTTACATTAGAGCTAAAGTTATTGTTTTCTGCAAGCCAAATAGGATTGTTTATATCTTCTCTATAGCCAAACTGTGAAATTCCATCTTCTTTAATATAATTTGTAATATCACTACTGATAGGCCAATTTGATAAAGTGTACATGTAAGCTGCATCTCCATTACCTTCAGCAAGACGTGTAGTTTTTGTATTAAAATAATTAATTGAAGTCTGAAAATTAAATTTACTTTCAGATTGACTACCAAAGTTTATTGATAAGTTATTACGGTCTAAATCATTTCCTGTTGCGATACCTTGTTCCATACGATTACTAAATGAAACACGATATACGTATTTATCAAATCCACCAGACATACTAAGTACGTTGTCGTAAGTTTGTCCAATGCGAAAGAAATCAGCACGAGGGTCATAAATTTTAGGTTGTCCCAAATATTTTACAATACTATCATTGATGTCATTTCTGTTAGGCCCCCAAGATGTTCCAAATTGTTGTCCATTACCTGGGTTAGGGTCTGCAAATCCATTTTCTCCAAGTGGAAGTCCATTATAATATTTTCCACCCGAACCTTGTAAGTATTGGTCTTGATACCCTTTCACAATAGCTTGATTCAGAACCAAACTAGAAGAAAAATTAAATTTTGGTTTTCCTTTTTTACCTTTCTTTGTAGTGATTAAGATTACACCATTTGCACCTCTAGCACCCCAAATAGCAGTTGCTGCAGCACCTTTCAAAACACTTGTACTTTCTATAAGACTAGGGTCAATATCCACAACACGGTTTGAGCCTGCTCCTGTAAATAAAAGACTTCCATCAGAATCATTTAAGCTAGATGAAGCATTTGTTTGACGATTATCGATTGGAATACCATCTACAACAAATAAAGGCTGACTATTTCCTACCAATGAATTTTGACCACGAATTGTGATACGAGAAGATGCACCAGCTTGCCCACCCGAAGAGTTTACTTGCACACCTGCTACTTTACCAGCAAGCGCATTTACTAAGTTTGTTTCTCTTGAGTTGGTAAGTTCTTTAGAATCTACGGTTTGAAGTGCATATCCTAGTGTTCTTTTTTGCTCTTCGATACCGAAGCTAGTAACAACTACCTGCTCCAACATACCCGAGCCTAGAGTTACATTAATTACAGTTTGGTTGCCCACCGTAACTTCTTTGCCTTCCATTCCAGCAAAACTATAAACAAGAACTGTTTCTGCATTAGGAACAACAAGACTATAATTTCCATTAAAGTCTGTTACAGTTCCTTTTGTAGTTCCTTTGATAACAACAGTTGCAGAAGGAAGCGTTTCTCCTGTGTCATCTTTCACAACACCTGTTACGGTGCGTTCGGTTTGAGCGAAGGCAGAGCCTAGCCCAATCGTAAGCATTGCCCATAAGAGCGTAAAGCTAAGAAGTATTTTTCTTTGCATAATTTAATATGATTGAATGATAAAAGAATTGAATTTACTTATTTTTACTTTTAATTGATTCCCAAAATAATAAGAATATTATTTTTCTAATTGGAAAGACACACTAAGTTAGCTTAAAAAATCAAAACATAAAATATTTTTTGTAAAAAAAATAGGATATGCAAAATTATATTTGTCTTATAATTAGATGTTACAAGAAAATGATTAAATAGGCTGCTCTTTAGAGTAATCATTTAGAAAAGATGTTTTTCTTTGATAAAATTTAGTGAACATAAATGATTTTTATGTATTTTGAATATTAATGATTCACTTTTTTGAAATAAACACTTTATTTGGTTTGTTTTTAACACAATAAAAAGCAATCAGAATAAAATAAAAGCTAGTTTGTATTTCAATGAAAGGGCAATTAGAGTAGGTAATCAATTATAATTTTTTAGAAGGGAATACCAAAATACATCTTTTTTAATAAAATACAAAATAGTAAAAATTTATGCTTATACTTCTGTATAATTGAATTTTGAAAATAGTTTTGTAAAAACCACTTGTATTTAAACTCTAAGAGTTTCGAAAAATAATTTGTATTGTGTATAATTAAGAATCGTATTTTGCAATATTATTCTTTACTTTGATGTATCCTATTCTAATTTTTCTTTTTTATTTTTAAAACCATGAAAGCAATCATTCCAGTAGCAGGAGCAGGTACACGCCTACGTCCACATACACATACACAACCCAAACCACTCGTTCCGATAGCAGGAAAGCCTATTTTAGGACATATTATTGATAATTTATATGAAAATGGAGTTAGAGATTTTTTATTTGTAATTGGATATTTAGGGGATAGAATAGAAGAATATATAGTAAATACATATAGAGATACCATAAATGCAGAGTTTGTCTTACAAGAGCCTCGTATTGGTTCGGCACACGCATTATGGATAGCTCGTAATTTTATCAAAGATGAAACAGAGTTATTGGTTGTGCTTGGTGATACGATTGTAGAGATGAACTATGCCAATTTTTTTGCTGCTAAAAATACCGTTGTGGCTGTTAGAAAAGTAGATAATCCACGTGTTTTTGGAATTATAGAAGCTGATAAATACGGAGTCATTAAAAAATTTATTGAGAAGCCACGTATTCCAAAATCTAATTTGGCTTTGGTAGGAGCATACAAAATTATGAATATTCCTCTGCTCTTAGATGCCATCAAAACAATCATGAATCATTCGGTTGGTGCAAATGTTTCGTGGGAATATCACCTTACCGATGCGCTGATGGAGATGGTCGATCAAGGCGAAAAAATTACTTTCATGGAAGTAGATAATTGGTTTGATTGTGGCAAAAAAGAAACCTTATTGGAAGCAAATGCAAGCCTGTTGAGAAGACATGGTTTCAAAACATCTAGTGCTGCTGATTATCCTAATTGTATTATTATTCAACCTGTTCGTTTTGGAAAACAATGCAAATTAGAAAACTCTATTATTGGACCTAATGTAGCTATTGGTGACCATACACATATTTCAAATTCTATTATACAAAATAGTATAATTGGTTCGTTTTCAGAATTGAGACACGCCACACTCAATAAATCTATTATAGGAAGTGATTCGTCGTTAAAAGGGTTGGTGCAAAGCCTAAATATTGGAGATAGCACTGAAATTGATTTTACAAATAATGAATAAAATATATTTATTATCAATCATTTAAAGATTAATTTTTAGTAAAAATACAAAGCCAATTATTATAATAAACGTTATTAAAAATAGTATTAACTGGGGTGTTACAGAATTTATGAACACCCAAAAAATGGCACAAATAAGGCTTGTCAATTTGGTATGTCTTACTTTTTGTGGGTTTTTTTTAATAGGAATTACTGGACTCTTTATCTTTAATTGTTCTTGGGCAATACAATTAATTATAGATACTTTTTTGATTATGTTAGGGTTTATTTTTACGATGATTTTGAATAAATTTCATAAAACAAATCCAGCCAAAATATTTTTTACCTTTCATATTATTATTGCTCATTTTCTTTTCTTTTGGGTATTTGATAAAGAGCCTGCCATGAGAGCCTTTATTTTGCCGATTAGTATTGTTATAATAATGCTCTTTTCCAATCAAGAGCAAAGTTTACAGTTATTTTTTCTTCTTCTTTTTGGGGCAATGTTGGGGTGGATAGAGTTTTCCTCCAAAGAGTTCTCAATATTGGTTATTTATATGCCTGCTTCTACAATCACTTTTTTCAAAATTGTAATTTGGGCAATGGCTGTTTCTATTAATTTATTGGTTGTAGCCACAACAATCAGAATGGTGGGGCAAAGCGAAGATTTATTAAGAAAATTGTTGGTAGAGGCAAATAAACAAAATGATGTTTTGCAACGTCAGGATAATTCATTTAAAGAAAATCAAGAGGAATTATTAGCCATGAATCAAGAATTGATGAATCAAAGAAAGCGTCTTGAAGAACTCATTACCAAAAGAAGTACACAGTTGCGTTATACAGAAGCTCAACTTTTAAAGCAAGTAAAAGACCTTGCCCAATCTGAAAAAGAACTCCGAAAAAATGCCGAAGAAATGCAGTTTACAAATGAAAAATTGGCTGCTGCAAAATCAAAAACACAACAAACATTATTGAGAGAAAGAAAAGTAAATGAAGAACTCGCAGCCACAATTAGAGAGTTAAAATCTACACAAGCACAGCTTACTCAAGCCGAAAAAATGGCAAGTTTAGGGCAGCTTACAGCAGGAATTGCACACGAGATAAACAACCCAATTAATTTTGTATATGCAGGAATGGACGCACTACATACAAATATTGAAGAGCTTTTACTATGGACAAATAAAGAAAGTATTAAGCAAGAATTTTATGACGAATATGATGAGCTTATAGACGAAACCAGAGTCTTAATCAAAGATATTCAGATTGGAGCAATGCGTACTTTTGAAATTGTGAAAGGCTTACGTAATTTTTCCAGATTAGATGAAGAGGAGGTCAAAAAAACACATATCAATGACCATATTTCAACAACTCTTATTTTATTGCAAAATCAAATTAAAGAAAATCAAATTATCATAAATAAAGAGTTAGATATTTCTATCAGTTTAATAAAATGTTATCCAGGGCAACTTAGTCAAGTATTGATGAATATTTGTAGCAATGCCATTCAAGCACTCATTGAAAAAAATAAAGTCAAAGAAAATAAAAAAATAACAACACCTACTTTGACTATCAAAACTCAAAATCAAGAAAATCATATAATGATTATTATTGCAGATAACGGAATAGGAATGAGCCAAGAAACACAAAAAAAAATCTTTGAACCTTTTTATACAACTAAAAATGTAGGAGAAGGAACAGGCTTAGGAATGTCGATAACCTATGGAATTATAGAAAAACATCAAGGAGAAATTATAGTAAAAAGTAAAATTAAAGCAGGTACTACGTTCACCATAAAATTAAAAGCGCATGAATAATAAAAAGATACTAGTTGTAGAGGATGATCCGAATTTAGGGAAATTACTAACTACATTTTTGACAGCAAAAGGCTTTGAAGCTACATTGGCAGAGAATGGTCAAGCGGGTTTTGAAATGTTCAATGCAGATACATTTGATTTTTTAATATTGGATGTAATGATGCCTGTGATGGACGGATTTACCTTAGCCGAAGAAATTAGAGAAGTGGATAAAAACGTACCGATTATGTTTTTAACGGCAAAGTCTTTGAGCGAAGATAAACTGGAAGGCTTTAAGATTGGAGCTGATGATTACATGACAAAGCCTTTTGGTATGGAAGAGTTGCTGGCTCGTATCACGGCTATTTTAAGAAGGACAGGAGCGGACGAAGAAGTGAAAGATAGAGGAGTTTATGAGTTCAGCAGTTTCAAATATGATTTCAATCGTCAAACTATATATGTGGGGGAGGAGCCTAAAAAGCTAACCACAAAAGAAAACCAACTCTTTATGTTGTTGTGTAAAAACCAAAATGACATTTTAGATAGAAACGCTGCTCTTAAAGCTGTTTGGGGAGATGATAATTATTTCAATGGTCGTTCTATGGATGTGTATATCGCAAAATTACGTAAGTACATCAAAGAGGTAGAAGATGTAGAAATTATAAACGTACACGGAAAAGGATTCAAACTTTTGGTGCATTAATTATAGCAAAACTCATTTCTTAACAAAAATATAACAATTTTAACGCGTCATA
>CAKZOK010000079.1 GCA_937136415.1 uncultured Cytophagales bacterium
TTATTACAAGCGAAATACAAGTAATATAAAATAAAAGTGTAAGAGGGCGTAAAGGTTCTACTGATTTTGGTTTCATTAAGGTTTTACAAATTGAATAGTAAACCTATACCATTTTTGGAAATGGTATAGGTTTATAAAATTATATTTTCATTTCAGGTACATTATCAGGAATAATTAGTTTTCCTTCTGTTGCAGCCTTAATTTCTTCTACACTTACATTTGGCGCACGCTCAAGCAGCAAAAAACCATCTTCTGTAACGTCCAAGACAGCCAAATTAGTAACAATTTTTTTGACACAACCCAATCCTGTAATTGGCAAACTACATCTTTTTAATATTTTTGATTTGCCTTTTTTATTGGTGTGCATCATTGCAACGATTATATTTTGAGCCGAAGCTACCAAATCCATTGCGCCACCCATTCCTTTTACCATCACTTTTGGTATTTTCCAGTTGGCAATATCTCCATTTTCCGAAACTTCCATTGCTCCCAAAACAGTCAAATCGACATGTCCACCACGAATCATGGCAAAGCTCATAGCAGAGTCAAAAATAGAAGAGCCAGCAAGTGTAGTAACTGTTTCTTTTCCTGCATTGATAAGGTCTGCATCAACATTTTCTTCCGTAGGATAAGGCCCCATTCCTAGTAGTCCATTTTCAGATTGAAGAACAACATCAATTCCTTCTGGGACATAATTAGAAACTAAAGTAGGGATTCCGATTCCCAAATTAACATAATAACCATCTTGCAACTCTTGTGCAATGCGTTTTGCGATTCCAAATTTATCTAACATAATTTTTTTGTGTGTATAATTGGGGTCGCTCGTGGGGACACGAGCAACGGCTATATTTTCAGTTTAACAATCAAAATAAGAATATTATCTTCTTATAATCATTGTTTTATTTTAGGATAAAACTATCTCTACCATTGCTCGTGTCCCCACGAGCGACATAGAAAACTACTTATTTACTGTACGTTTTTCGATGCGTTTTTCATAATCTTTTCCTTCAAAGATTCGCTGTACAAAAATTCCGGGAATATGAATAAAATTAGGGTCTAATTCTCCATTTTCTACCAATTCTTCTACTTCTACGACTGTAATTTTCCCAGCCATTGCCATCATTGGATTGAAGTTTCTTGCTGTTCCTTTGAAAATAATATTTCCTTGTTTGTCGCCTTTCCATGCTTTTACAAAAGCAAAATCTGCGTGAAGAGCTTCTTCTAATACATACATTTTTCCGTTGTATTCTCTTGTTTCTTTTCCTTCGGCTACTTCTGTTCCGAATCCTGCTGGCGTAAAAAAGGCAGGTATTCCTGCTCCTCCTGCTCGGCATCTTTCGGCTAAAGTTCCTTGAGGAATTAAATCTACTTCTAACTCTCCAGATAAAAGTTGTCTTTCAAATTCAGCATGTTCTCCTACATACGAAGAAATCATTTTTTTGACTTGCTTTGTCTGCAACATAAGTCCAATTCCAAAATCATCTACACCAGCATTATTAGAAATACAAGTCAGACCTTTCTTACCACTCTTTACAAGTGCAGTGATAGAGTTTTCAGGGATTCCACAAAGACCAAAACCACCTAACATAAGTGTCATGTTGTCTTCAATTCCTTCAAGTGCAGCCTCTGCATTGGGATATACTTTATTCATTTTTGATATAATTTGTTTGTAAATTGCGTGAAAGTATTATTTTTATCCAAAGTTTGAAAAATACTAGCAGTTTTCAAAATAGGAAAGACTAAAAAAATAATTTTAAGACTTTCTAAGAAATAAAAGATAACAAGAAAGCAAAAATAAGGTTTAGAACTTATTCACTAATCACTCAATCATTAATCACTAGAAATTATGTCTTTCGATTTTCAATCTATGCGTTCTCGTCCTCGTCGTAACCGTCAGTCTGCTGCTTTGCGTGCGATGGTAGAAGAAACTTCTCTCTCTGTTGCTGATTTTATTTTTCCTATTTTTGTTATTGAGGGAACAAATAAAAAAGAGCCTATTGCCTCTATGCCAAATATTTTTAGGTATTCTTTAGATATGCTTTTGGTAGAAATTGAGGAATGTTATGCGTTGGGAATACGTGCCTTTGCGCCTTTTCCAAGTCTGACAGATGAGCATAAAGATTCGATGGCAACTTCAAGTTATGATACAGAAAATCTCTATTTAAAAACTATAAAAGCAATAAAAGAGAAGTTTCCAGATGTTTTTGTGATGACAGATGTAGCAATGGACCCTTACAGTAGCGACGGACACGACGGAATTTATAAAGATGGCAAAATACTAAATGATGAAACATTAGAAGTTTTGGGCAAAATGGCAGTTGCACAAGCTCAAGCAGGGGCTGATTATGTTGCGCCTTCGGATATGATGGACGGAAGAGTGGGGTATTTGCGAAATGCTTTAGACAAAAATGGTTTTCAAGATGTTGGAATAATTGCTTATACTGCCAAATATGCAAGTGCTTTTTATGGTCCTTTTAGAGATGCTCTGGATTCTGCGCCTCGTTTTGGAGATAAAAAAACATATCAAATGAATCCTGCTAATGTTCGTGAAGCACTTTTAGAAGCAAAGTTAGATATAGAAGAAGGAGCTGATATGATTATGGTCAAGCCTGCACTTTCTTATCTTGATGTAATTAGCAAATTAAATCAAAATTCGCATGTTCCCATTGTGGCATATAATGTGAGTGGCGAATATGCAATGATAAAAGCAGGGGCAGAAAAAGGCTGGGTAGATGGCGAAAAAATAATGCTAGAGGTTCTTTTGAGTATCAAACGAGCAGGAGCAAAAGTTATTTTGTCGTACTTTGCAAAAGAGGTTGCACAAATTTTGTCTAAAAAGTAGAAAAATTCAATGGTTGAGATACCATGTATGGAAAATATTAGCCTAAGTCTAGGCTGTTCAAAATTTGGTTATTTTCTCATACAGTTTTCGTGTCTTTTGAAATTTAGCTATATCGTAGTGTAACCTTGTTGTTTGTATTCTAAATGTGTCTAATTTCAAGGTTTCGCTACGATGTAGCTCCTAAATGCGTTCATTT
>CAKZOK010000080.1 GCA_937136415.1 uncultured Cytophagales bacterium
TTAAAGCGTTTTAGAATAGCAAAATTATACAACTAAAAACTACCCACAATGCCGTTGTTGGTGTTTTAGCGAAGCGAGACCAACAACCAAATAACTTATCATACTTTTTACAACACCACTCAATTATTATTAACCTTGATATCTAAGATTCATCAAAAAGGGAGCAAATTTATTTGTTTTGTGCCATTTTTTGACGCTATCAACTTCTCTAAAAATATTGCTTACTATTAGGTGAGTTGTGTCAAGTTCTACTTCAAATTTTAATTTAATCCATAGAGGAACTAAGTTTCGTCTTATTGTCAAAATTTTGCAGACTTCTTCTTCTAGTAAAACCTTTTTTACATTTGCTTTTATAGAGTAAATTTCCTCAATATTTACTGTTTCAATTTCATTCAGAGGAATATCAATTTCTTTATCATTCACTATTTCAAATGTAAATCCAATTAATTCAAATCCGATTTTATCTGATATTTTATATAGTTTTTGAATGAGTAGGTTACTTGATTGTTGCATTAAAATTATTTTCTATTCGTTTTCAATATTATCACATTTTACTCTGTTATCTTTCACAAGATAAGAAATTACATCTATTCTATTTACTTCACAAATGGTATTAGTTTTTTTTGATAAAACTTCGACAATTATTAAAATCAAAATTCATTTTTGTATTTTTGAGAATTAAATCAAAACTAAAACCTACCATTGCTCGTGTCTTCACGAGCGATACCAAAAATAAACTATGCTAGAATCAGCAATTCAACAAAAAGTAAATCATTGGTTAGACGGAAATTACGACAATGAAACAAAAGAAGCCATCAAAAAATTATCTGAAACCGACCTTATAGATGCTTTCTACAAAGATTTAGAATTTGGAACAGGTGGATTACGTGGACTTATGGGCGTAGGAACAAACCGAATGAACCGTTATACAGTTGGTGCAGCCACTCAAGGGCTTTCAAATTATCTCAAAAAATCATTTCCAAATAAAAAAGAAGGAGAAATTAGTGTTGCTATTGCTTTTGATAGCCGTAATAATTCGCCTGAATTTGCTGATATTGTAGCCGATATTTTTTCTGCAAATGGAATAAAAGTATTTTTATTTACTGCCCTTCGCCCTACTCCAGAGCTTTCTTTTGCAATTCGTCATTTGGGTTGTAAGAGTGGTGTTGTTTTGACAGCTTCGCACAATCCGAAGGAATATAACGGCTATAAAGCCTATTGGGAAGATGGTGGGCAGGTAGTTGCGCCTCACGACAAGAATATTATTTCAGAAGTACAAGCCATAAAAAATGTAGATGAAATAAAATTTGAAAGAAACCCTGATTTGATAGGAAGTCTAGGAATGGAAATGGATAAAGAATATTTGTATCAAATCCTAGAACCTTTGGTTGATACAAAAACAAGGGAAATTGTAGAACGCCAAAAAGATTTATCAATCGTTTATACACCAATCCACGGAACAGGAATTACACTTGTACCAAAGGCATTGAGAAAATTGAGATTTGAAAATATTCATGTGGTAGAAGAGCAAGCTCTAGCAGATGGAAATTTTCCGACAGTTGTTTACCCAAATCCAGAGGAAAGTGAAGCGATGAGTTTGGCTCTCAAAAAAGCAAAAAATGTAAATGCCGATGTTGTGATGGCAACCGACCCAGATGCCGACAGAGTAGGAATTGCAGTAAAAAATAAGGAAGGCGAATTTGTTTTGATGAATGGAAATCAAACGCTGGCTTTACTTGTTGCCTATAATTTGGAAGCATGGAAAAATGCAGGAAAATTAAATGGCAATCAAATGGTAATCAAAACCATAGTTACAACCGAACTCATAAAAGAAATTACTCAAAAATATGGCGTAAATATTTATGATACTCTGACTGGTTTCAAACATATTGCAGCACTTATCGAAAGCAAAAAACAGACAAACCCAAATGAAGAATTTATTTTGGGAGGAGAAGAAAGTTATGGTTATTTGATTGGTGATGAAGTGCGTGATAAAGACGGAGTTGCTTCTTGTGCAAGTATTGCGCTTTTGGCTGCGTATGCAAAAGACCAAGGATTTTCACTCTTCGAATGGCTGATTGAAATTTATAAAGAATATGGTTTTTATTTGGAAGAATTGGTTTCTATTACCAAAAAAGGACAGCAAGGAGCAGCACAGATTCAAGAAATGATGAAGACTTTTAGACAAAATCCTCCAAAAATGTTGGCTGGTAGCAATCTTTTAGAAGTTTATGATTATCACAATCAAACTATTTTCGACGTACAAACAGAAGTTTCTACTCCAATGAAAACAGATTTACCAAAATCAAATGTTCTTGCTTTTTATACAGAAGATGGAAGCAAAATAAGTATGCGACCTTCGGGAACAGAACCAAAAATTAAATTTTATTTTTCTGTAAAAGATAGTTTAGACAAAACAGAAAATTACGAAAAAGTAAAAAAAGGACTTCAAGACAAAATCCAAAAACAGATTACTGATTTGGGGATTAATTAATTTCTAAACTCTAAGGGTCTTCAGCGACCCTTAGGGTAGGCTTTCAAAATTTGGTTATTTTCTCATACAGTTTTCGTGTTTTTTGAAATTTAGCTACATCGTAGCGTAACCTTGTTGTTGGTATTCTAAATGTATCTAATTTCAAGGTTTCGCTACGATGTAGCTCCTAAATGCGTTCATTTTGATTAAAATCTAAATCTACAAAGGTTAC
>CAKZOK010000081.1 GCA_937136415.1 uncultured Cytophagales bacterium
TCAAAAGTCATAAGGTATTCATTGAAGCGATGAAAAACCTCAAAAACATTTACAAGACTTGTTTTGTCAGTTTTAAACTTTTCAATGGCGTTTGCCATTTTTACCATTTCGTCGCCACTTGTTTTGGGGTCTGCTGATTTGATGGCTGCATTTCTCAAAAGATTTCTTTCTATCATATAAGGAGTTAGAATAATACCCCCTTTCATTTCTTCCCAGTTTTGGGAGTTTATCCATGACGAAATAGTATTTTCAGAAACATCTACCAATTCGGCTATTTTCTTAGCGTCGTAAGTAGTATTTATATAAAGTTCAAGAGCTAGTTTGTACTCTTTTTTCTTTTGGGGTTTAAAGTCTTTTTTATCCTTTTGTTTATCAATACTCATAATTTTAGCAATCGTTTGTTAGAATTGAAATTAAACAGAGATTAAACGGTTTCTAATTCTATTTGCAACTCTGCAATTTCTTTTAGTCGTTGTTTCTCCTCAATAGCTAATTTAATTAGTGCTATATATACATCTGTCCTAGAATTGACAAGTCCTTTAGCAATACGATATACTTGACTAGCTGACAAATTAAATTGTGAGCCAATATCATTAGCATAACATTTTGGTAGTTTCTTTCGAATATCTTTTAGTTCGACAGTTTGCATAGCAAATTCATTAGTAGTTGTCATATAATTTAGCAATGTAAAGGTAAGTAATAGGTAGATAGTTTTTTTAAGATAGGCAGTTAAAAGCTAATTTCTAATAAAAATAGCAAAAATCTATCAATTTAATCTAAAAAGAGGCGAAAAAGGGAGAAAAGGGGAGTTTTTAAGTCTATACCTTTGGTCTTATCAATTAAATAACTCATTTGATTAGCATTTTAAATGAAACTAAAAGCAGAATTTTACGACGATAGTACATTAGATGACCATTCAGAAAGAATACTTATTGAGGGTGTTCGTTTGGAGAGGTTCGTTAAAAACTCTGTCTTACTCTATATGCATGAACAAATGACATATCCTGTTGGACGTGTTTTAGAGGTTCGTAAAGAAAAAAATAAGCTAGTTGGTGAAGTAGAATTTGATATGGAAGATGAATTTGCAGCACGAATAGCAAATAAGTATAAAAATGGCTTTATGAATGGTTTTAGTATTTCAGTAAAACCACTTGAAAAAAGCGATGATATTTCCTTGTTATTGGAAGGGCAAAAAAGAGCTACCATTTCAAAATCAGAATTATACGAAATTTCGTGTGTTACAATCCCTTCTCATGAAGATGCACTGGCGATGCGAAATGCTGTAAATAATGAGTTAATCAAATCTGTACAAAATAATTCTTCATTAGAACAACCCCCAGTTATGGACTTACAAAAATTAGCAACTAGATTGTCTTTAGGAAAAGATAAGGCAGATGAAACAAGTATTTTATCAGAAGTAGATAAACTTTTAAAACGTGCTAGTGATGCCGAAAAACAAGTAACCGACTTACAAAAAGTAACCACCGAAAAAGAAAAAACGGTAAACACTTTAGAGGAGCGTTTGGCAAACTTAGAAGAAACGCAAAAAATAGAAAAAGTAGAAACGCTTATTCGTGGTGCAGTAGAAAGCCAAAAAATTACACAAGCCGAAGGGGAGAATTACAAAAAACTAGCTTTAGTTGATTATGATTCGGTGGCTGGTATTTTAGAGCAAAAACGAGTGTATCGTTCTATCAACTCACAACTTCAAACGGCACAATCTACTGGTAAGCAATCACAATTTGAAGCCCTCAAAGCGAAGCGTTCGGCTTGGGACTTAACAAAATGGCAAAAAGAAGACCCTAAAAACTTGTCGTATGCTAGAGATAATGACAAAGAGTTTTATCAGTCTTTAATAGATGCTATTGATTTAGATTAAAACCTAGTCAATCAAGTTTTATTATTCATTATCGATTATTGATTACACTTTATTTTTTATAAAATTATGGTACAAAGAGAAGTTTGGCAAAAATTTATTATTGACTTTTTATTTAAGGATAACAGTTTTATAAACAACTCCTATAAAGTAAGTGGCGATGATATTTTAAATGGAAAAGTTGTTCACATTCCACAAGCTGGTGCGCCTTCAGGGGTTGTTGTAAATCCTAGTAGCTTTCCACTTGCTATTCAGCAGCGTGTAGATACAGATATTGTATATCTATTAAATCTATATGCAACACTACCAACGCATATTACAGATGCAGAAAAGAAAGAAGTTTCTTATGATAAAATGGCTAGTGTGTTAGGTGCAAACCTAGAAAAGTTAGAAGAATTTATAGCAGAGAGCCTTTTGGTGCAATGGTTAGAATCAAGTTCTTATACAGGTTCTTCAAATATTCCAGCAGCACAAGTAATTCGAACTACAGGAGATGCAGCAGCAGCACACTTGGTAGGTGCAACTGGAAACCGTAAAAAGTTTACAAAAGAGGAACTCAAAAAAGCAAAGTTTATCCTAAACAAACAGGGTATTACGAAGCAGGGGCGTTTTGCGCTTCTTAGTTCTGATATGTTAGACCAGCTTATGGACGATGAAGACTTGAAAAAACGTGATTCGTCTATGGAGCTAGATATGAAAAACGGTGTTATTACTCGTCTTTACGGTTTTGATATTTTGGAACGTGCATCTACGGCAGTTTATACAAATGCTGCAACGCCTATTGTAAAACAAGCAGGAGCTTCGGCATCTGCAACGGATAACGATGTAGCTATTTGTTGGCAAAAAGATGCTGTTGAATATGCTCGTGGAACAGTAGATTTCTATGAGGACTTAAAAAACCCTCAATACTTGGGCGATATTTATAATGCTTCTATTCGTATGGGTGGACGCAAACGCCGTCAAGATGGAAAAGGTATTGTGTCTATTGTTCAAGATTCGGCAGCGTAATCATTCATTCAGACCCTAAGGGTTTTCAAAACCCTTAGAGTCTAAATTCACAAAACTATGAAAGAAGCCTTAGAATTTATCGGTTTTGGAAATTTGCTTACAATGCTCTTGGTCTTATTTAATATGATTTGGCACTACTCAAAAGTTTCGCATCGTATTGATAAGTTAGAAGAAAAAACAAATGAGCAGAAAGTAAAGCATATTCAAAACGATACAGAAAAAAAAACAATTTTATCAGAATTGCAAAAAATACGAGAATGGCAAATTGAAAGAGATGCTCAAAACAATGTGATTGCAATTTTTGAAAAATCAAATCAAAACTTAGTAGAGGCTATCAAAAGCCTTCGTAAATAACCTAACCTTACCGAACCGTTCGCTTGGAGCGAACCGTTCGTTTTAATTTCAAACCACTATGAAAAAGTATTTTAAAATTCTATTTGTTACACTATTTTGTGTAATTGCATTTACAAGCTGTCAGACATCCGAAAAAGAATCTATCAAAATCGCACCTACTGAAAAAGTAGAAAGTGTTCCTGTTCAAGACACAATCTATGAAAGTGTACAGACTTACGAACATACAGCGCAAAACGAAAATCACACCAATAGGAATGTT
>CAKZOK010000082.1 GCA_937136415.1 uncultured Cytophagales bacterium
GGCCACAATATTTGATTTAACGATACCGCTTTTTCGGACAGTCACTTCCGCCGAGCGCAAGTCAATTCGACCTTCTATTCGGCCTTCCACGATGAGATTCTTATCGCCCAGCAAATTGCCTTTGAAGAACATGCCTTCGGCAATAATGGACGCAGGGCCAATCGCTGGCGCTTCTTTAAGACTTCCCGGGTAAAAGTCGTCGGTCATTTACTGCCCCTTTCCTTATTTGAGCTATTTAATTATCGCTCATTATTTGATCAGCCTAGGAGCGAATGTGAACCAGTTCCAATTTCTAGGATTTTTTCGTTACTCTTAACGTTTAATAATGAAATTAATAATTGAGTAGATTTTTTCCCATGAGCATGTAGGTAAGAAGCATTAGTTTTTCCAAAATATTCTAGTATATTAGTTTCCATATTTTAAATCCATTATATTAAGAAGTCCTAATAGGAGGTGTTTTATGAGTAGTAAATTAAAAATTATTCGTTTGTTTTTTACTTTTTTGAAAGAGAAAAAAATATATTGGTTGTACCCAATAATTATTACTTTAATTTTATTAGGAGTATTAATATTTTTGGGAGAAGGAAGTGTGTTAGCTCCTTTTATTTATTCTTTATTTTAGTCTTTTTATTTGAAAAATATAATTTTTTTCTCCTCTTTTCTTTGCCTCATGAATTAAATTAAAGTTTAAGTGAGATTGTTTAGCAATCTGTTTAATGGTTGTTAAGTTACAGTCTTCTGAAAGAATCATAAAAATTCCAGATTCTATTGTCCAGTTTTGTTTTAGTTGTAAAAATAAACCTTTGAAGTATTCAAAGTTTTCCCCACAGAAAAAAGCTTGTTCTTTTTCATTTTTAGGATTTTGAGAATAGTATGGAGGGTTTATTATTATTAGGTCGAAATCATTAGGAGATAAGTTCTCAAATAAGTTAGATTCCACAATGTTTATAGGTAATTGGTTAGCAATAGAATTTTCCTTTAAAGCTTCTAAAGCATTCTTATTAATATCAGAAGCTGTAACTATTCCTTTATGCTTTGCGGCATAAAAAGAAATCATTCCACTACCAGCTCCTAATTCTAAAAAGGTTTTGTTTGCTAGTTCTCTTGAAGATAAAAAATCAATAAATATATTAGTAGATAGAAATATACCTGGATGAAATACACCCGGGTTTATTTTTAGCTGGATACCATGTTTAGAATAATAAGAAACTTTATTTGTCTTTTTTTGATACCATCTATTCAATACAGGAAATGCTATTTTTTTTAGTAGTTTTCTCATTCCGAATAAAAGCCTTGTTCTTCTGGTTGTCTATATCTCCAAATTTTAAGTACTGCTTTTATTTCATAAGGGTAATTGTATATTTTTAGATGATATCTCCAGAAGGATAAGGCTTTTAAAAAATATTTTTTCCACCCTTTAATTCTAAAGTCAGTTTTAGTGGGGTGATAAGCATTTAAAACTGTTTCGAAATCTTTAATTTTATTGATGTGCTTTTTATCAAGCCAAGGAGTTAATGGGTTTTTACGTAGGTCAAAATTTTCCCAAGAAGGAGAAAGCCAATCTTCTAATTTTTTAGGGAAATGAAATCCTTGTTCTTGAATTTTTTTATACAATATCAAATCTACGATTTGTGAGTGTTTTTAGTTCTTTTTGAATTTGCTCATTTTTCAAATCATTTTCCATAATAGAAAGGTAGGCTTGTAGGTTTTTGAGCAATTCTTCAAACTTTTGAAGAAATATTTGTATGGGTTGTAGGGTATTGTTTTTCATTACCAAAGCCAATGATTTGTATATAATTTCGACTACCTTTTCAATTTCTTGTGCTTTTTGAAATTGTTGTTTTGAATATTTTATACTTGTATTTTGCCACGCCCAATTTTTTAATTTTTCTACTGAATTATTTACTTCTGTTAGCGTTTTTATATTTTTTTGGATAAGTAAATGATTATTCTTGTTTGGGTTAGCAAAAAATTCAAATACAATTCCTACAAGAGATGAAATATCAGTAGTATTTATAGATAAAGTTGGTTGTGTAGCATCAAACATATTAAAAGGGGAGGGATTTTATTGATTAGTGAACAGTCTAAAATAAGAATCACTAACAATTAATTGTTAGTGATTTTTTTGATACAAATATTTAGTAGTTGTTGTGAAATTCTGTTTTATATACGAATATTTGAAATAAATAGTTGTCTATTTTTTATATATTTTATTATTCTTTTTCTAAATTCATTTCTTCTAATTCGGTTTGTAATTTTATTCTCTTTTTCTTTGGTAATTTATCAATTATAAGTTGGTAGGAATGTCTAATCCACTTTTTAAGTTGGGCTTGTGTTGGTGAATATTGAAACTCTGAATTTGTTCCTGCAAAATGAATTGTATTCCAGTGTTTTTTATTCATGTGATAACCAGCCTCTACATAATCATATTTTTCACGCAGCTCTATGGCTTTTTCAGGGTTGCATTTTACATTAAAACTTGTAGGGTTATGAAGATTAATGAGTGCAAACATTTTTCCCTCTACTTTGAAGACTAAAATATTTTCTCCAAACGGCAATCCCTCTGTAACAGCAGGAAAAGAGAGGCAAAAATCTCTAAATGATTCTATATCCATACTATTCAAAATATTTTATTGTTATCTACAAATTTCGTGTTCGTCCACCATCAACAGGCAAATTGATTCCATTTATATAGCTTGCTTTATCTGATGCTAAAAATAAAATTGCATTTGCTGCTTCTTGAGCTTCAGCAAAACGGTGTGCTGGAATGGTTGATTTTAATTGATGAATAGCTTCATCTTCTGAAATATTTGCAGCTTTGGCTTTATTTTTAATGATGGCATCTAATCTTGATGTGGCAGTCATTCCGGGGAGTAGGTTATTTACTGTAATTCCATATTGGGCAAGTTCGAAGGAGAGTGTTTTTGCCCAATTAGCAACAGCAGCACGAATGGTATTGGATACTCCTAGATTATCGATAGGCTGTTTTACACTTGTGGAGATAACATTGATAATTCTTCCAAAGGCTTCTTTTTTCATGAATGGAATAAGAGCTTGCGTCAAAATTTGATTACAAATAAGGTGTTGTTCGAAAGCATCTCTAAAAGATTGCAAAGAGGCTTCATGTGCTTTGTTTGGTGGAGGGCCTCCTGTATTATTGATTAGGATATGTGCGCCCTGAAAAGCTCCTGTTTTTTGTGCATCACTCAAAGTATCTTGCAGTGTACTGGGAGCAGAAAAGTCAGCAACTAAATATCCATGTTTTTGATTTTTGGGAGTTGGGAGTTGTGCTACTACCTTTTTAAGTTTTTCTTGATTTCTTGCCAAAAGAATTAGAGTTGCACCACTTTGAGCAAATTGATTGGCTGTTGCAAGTCCAATTCCTTGCGTACTCCCAGCTATTAAAGCTATTTTGTTTGTTAAATCTAAAAGCATTGATTTGTTGATTATTTTTCTTCTTTTTTATTTATTTCAAACCCAAATACTAAAATATCATCAATTTGACGACTGACACCTATCCAATCTTTGAGTATTGCTTTTAAAGTGTTTTTTTGTTCTGGGAATGATAAATTAGAAATTTCTAGTAGTATTGTTTTAAATCTTTTTATTGTAAATTTTTTGTTTTCTTGTCCACCAAACTGGTCTAAAAAACCATCTGTAAATAAATAAAAATGAGTTTTTTCTTTTAAATCTAATCTGTGAGTTGTAAAAGGTTTCTTATTATATTGGTTCTTCATAAGATTTCCTCCTACAGATTGCCTGTCTGCTTTTATCGTTTTTAGTTCTTCATTTTCAATATAGACAAGAGGGTTTCTAGCTCCTGCATATTCCATAGTGTGATTTTCTGAATCATAAACACAAAATGCTGCGTCCATTCCATCACGAATATGTGTATCTGTCTGACGAAGTACTTTTGTAATTCCTTCATCTAATTTGTCCAAAATATGTGAAGCTTTCGTAACTGATTTTGATTTTACAATTTCATTTAATAAATCATTTCCAATCAATGACATAAATGCCCCTGGTACTCCGTGTCCTGTACAATCAATCGCACCAATAATAATTTTTTGTTCTATTTTTTTGAAATAATAAAAATCTCCAGAAACTATATCTTTGGGCTGAAAGAATACAAAAGAATTAGGAAAAATAGTTTCAATTTCTTCCAAACTTGGCAGCATTGCTTGTTGAATGCGTTTGGCATAATTTATACTTGATGTAATTCCTTGATTCTTTTTTTCCATGACTACATTTTGTTCATGCAATCGTTCGAGGTTTACAGAAAGCTCTTCATTTAATACATTTAGTTCTTCTGTTCGTTCGTTTACTCGTTCTTCTAATCGTTTGTTTTGTGTTTCTACAAATTCTCTATGTTCTTCAGATTCTTTTAGTATTTTGGTTTGTAATTCTTCTTTTTGCTTTTTATAATATTCTATTTTGGCTGCTAATGCAATGGAAAGTAATATCATTTCAATAGCAGAGCCAAATAAAATTGCATTTGATGTAAAATTATTATAAGGAATTATTGCAGCTCCTGCCAAAACGAATAAAAATGTACCTATTAAGTAAAATGTCCAGCCTATAACAATATATTTAGCTGGCTTGTAGCCTTTATAATAAATATAAATAGCAGCAATTAGAGCATGGATAGTAGATAGCCCTGTAATTATTTGATTGATGAATGAAGCAATAGGTTTGTATCCAAACAGACTTATAACCAATCCTAATGAAAAAATACTTATAACAATATGTAAATTAATATGTATTAGGCGAGAATTTTTCTTTGTGTGAAGAAAATCAATCAAAAATAAACTAGCAAATATTCCTGATAAAGAATGGATTACGGGAGCATATTGATTTAGGAAAGGAGTATCAAATAAAATAAATTCAAATAAATGCCCTCTTACTTGAGCCATAGCTAGACCAAGAAATAACAAATAACTAAGATAAAATAAATATCCTTTTTCTCTGATAGTAAAGAAAATAAATAAATTGTAGAATACCATCACAATTACAAAACCATAGTAGATTCCTTCAGCCAAATCTACTTTGTGATCTCTTTCAAAAAAATATTCAATGGGTGCGATTCTGAAAGGAGCTTGAAAATAATCACTTTCTATACGCAAATAAATTGTAGTTGTTTTATTTTTGGGTAATTCCAAAGGGATTAGAAATACATTTGTTTGAATAAATCTTTTTTCAAAAGGTAAGGAAAATCCTAGATTAGTTTTTTTGAAAACTGTTTTGGTAGTATTACTATCTGTTTTTTGAGGAATAAATATATCAATGTCAGCCAGTCCATTTGCTACTTCCAAATACCACTTTGTAAGTTTGGAGTTGTTTTGCAAAGGAATTTTTATCCAAGCTACATGTTTACCTTGATTTAGAGTAAGTATTTCTTTTCCTTCTACTTTAAATTTTTTATTCTGTATTGTTTCTATTGTTTCTATTTTAGAATCATCTATAACCTTTTCATAAAAACCTAATTGAGTTGTAATAAGATGTCCCTCATCTAAGTTTTGTAGGTTTATGATAGGAATATCTTGAGAAAATCCTAAATTTGATAAACATATAAAAAATGACAATAATATAATATTAATGCTATTTTTTTTTGTCAAATGAAAGTTGTTTTTACAATATTTTTGTTTCAATGAATTAGTAGTAGAAGGTAATTAATTAAAGAGAAGCACTAAATTACTAAAAATAATTGTATTTATACTAGATTTTTTTTAATAATACATTGAAAAAAATGGAATGAATTACAAATAATAGATGTTGAGTCATTACTTTTCTTCTTTTTTATTTATTTCAAACCCAAATACTAAAATATCATCAATTTGACGACTGACACCTATCCAATCTTTGAGTATTGCTTTTAAAGTGTTTTTTTGTTCTGGGAATGATAAATTAGAAATTTCTAGTAGTATTGTTTTAAATCTTTTTATTGTAAATTTTTTGTTTTCTTGTCCACCAAACTGGTCTAAAAAACCATCTGTAAATAAATAAAAATGAGTTTTTTCTTTTAAATCTAATCTGTGAGTTGTAAAAGGTTTCTTATTATATTGGTTCTTCATAAGATTTCCTCCTACAGATTGCCTGTCTGCTTTTATCGTTTTTAGTTCTTCATTTTCAATATAGACAAGAGGGTTTCTAGCTCCTGCATATTCCATAGTGTGATTTTCTGAATCATAAACACAAAATGCTGCGTCCATTCCATCACGAATATGTGTATCTGTCTGACGAAGTACTTTTGTAATTCCTTCATCTAATTTGTCCAAAATATGTGAAGCTTTCGTAACTGATTTTGATTTTACAATTTCATTTAATAAATCATTTCCAATCAATGACATAAATGCCCCTGGTACTCCGTGTCCTGTACAATCAATCGCACCAATAATAATTTTTTGTTCTATTTTTTTGAAATAATAAAAATCTCCAGAAACTATATCTTTGGGCTGAAAGAATACAAAAGAATTAGGAAAAATAGTTTCAATTTCTTCCAAACTTGGCAGCATTGCTTGTTGAATGCGTTTGGCATAATTTATACTTGATGTAATTCCTTGATTCTTTTTTTCCATGACTACATTTTGTTCATGCAATCGTTCGAGGTTTACAGAAAGCTCTTCATTTAATACATTTAGTTCTTCTGTTCGTTCGTTTACTCGTTCTTCTAATCGTTTGTTTTGTGTTTCTACAAATTCTCTATGTTCTTCAGATTCTTTTAGTATTTTGGTTTGTAATTCTTCTTTCCCCTTTTTATAATAATCTATCTTGGCTGCTAATGCAATAGAAAGAACAACTACTTCTATTGCAGAACCTAATAAAAGCCCACTTGAAGTAAAATCATTATATTGAATAATTCCAGCTCCTGCCAATATAAAAATAAATAATCCTAAAAGGTAAAAAGACCATGCTATAACTATATATTTAGCAGGCTTGTAGCCTTTGTAATAAACATAAATAGCAACACACAAAGCATTTAAGCAAGAAAAAGCAAGTATTATTTGATTTAAAAAAGAGCCTACTTCTTTATATCCTAAAAGAACAGCGCAAATACTCACACCAAAACTAGCTATTATTATCTGTATTATACGATGAAAAATAAGAGCATTTCGTTTTGTATGAAGAAAATTTATAAAAAATAGGTTGGCAAAAATACTAGAAACAGAATAAACGATAGGGCTGTATTGATTTATCCAAGGATAAGCTCCCCATAAAAACTCAAAACCATGTCCACGTAATTGTGCAATTCCTAAACCTAATGTAAATAAATAAATGATATAATATAAATAACTTTTTTCTTTTAAAGTAATAAAAATAAATAGATTATAAAAAAGCATAACAATCACAAAACCATAGTAGATTCCTTCAGCTAAATCTATTTTATGGTCCCTTTCAAAATAATATTCCCAAGGTGCAATATAAATTGTGCCTTGAAAATAATGTCCTTCTATGCTTACATATATTATTTTTGTTTCTTGCTTTTCTACTTCAATAGGAACTAAAAAACGGTCTGTTTGTAAGATTCTGTTATCAAAAACCTTGCTATCTCCAAGTTCTATTTTTTGATAGGTGTTATCTTTTTTTTGTATAAAAAAGGTTATGTTAGCTCTTCCACTACCTACTTCCAAATACCATTTTTGTAGTGTGGTTTTGTTTTTTAGAGGTATTTTTAGCCAAATTTTTTGATTTCCTCCATTAATATTGATAAATTCATTTTTTTCTATTACAAATTTTTTGTTTTGAATTGTTTCTATTGTTTCATTTTTATCCTCTCTAAAAACACCTATTTTGTTAGCAATAGAATAAGCATTTTTTTCATTTTCTAATTGTACAGGAAGAATATTTTGAGAAAAAGTGTAATATGGAAGGCATAAACAAAAAACTGTTAATAAGATTATAACAGAAAAGTAATTTATTTTTTTGCTTAAAAAAAAGATTACAATATTTGGTAGAAAAATATTTTGCAACTATATGTGTTGTAATAGTAAAAATAGAAAAGTTGTAATGGTTGCTAAATTACTAAAAATAACTGTATGCACAATGAGTATATTATTTTTTTCGATGAAACGAGCAAAAAAATAACCATTTCAATTTTTTGAAATGGTTATTAAGAAAATTAAGTATTAATTTGTCTTATCAAAATGTTCTACAATATGAGGAAATACATCTTTGTAAGCATTTTTACCGATTACACAATCTTGATGCCCATATCCCTCAATCAAACAACGGCTATAATCTTGATTTGGGTTGAGTTTTTGTAATCTTTCTTGAGATTTTTGAGTAGCCAAAGGATTAAAAACCTTATTGTGCTGCCCATGAATAAAACAAATCGGAATATCCAAACGCTCTTTTGCATGAGGCAAATAAGTATCTTCTCCTTTATAGTTTCGGATTTCTTTTTTTAATGCAAATGTATTGAGTTGCTCATAAGTTGTAAAATTGGCTACCCCAAACATCTCATGAAATACTTTAAAAGTAGCAGGGTTTATATTTTCTTTTTGATATAATTTCGAAAACATAAAAGTTACTCGGTTGGCAATAGGGTCATTTGTACCAGCCCCCAAAGCAGAAGAGTATATTTTTACACCAAAGTTTAATAGACTATCCCAAAACCCAGCTTCGCTATCTGTATAAGCAGTAATTCTTTTTCCTCCCATTGCCTTCAAAACAGTAGGTACTCGTGCAAGAGCTTTTAGTTTTACTTGATTTCCTCCTATCACATCTGTTCCTACTTGCATACAAAGCAGCGAACGAACCCCCTGTAAGCCTCCCATAATAGCCATAAGTGCCGTCAAAGTACCTACACAATGTGAAAGAAGTTGTAGATTAGGTTTTTGAGTAACTTCTAATATCTTAGCCACAGCAGGAGGATAATCTTTGAGCGCAATATCATCAGCAGTGCATTGCTCAAAGGAACTTTCTACTTCTATACTCGTTCGGTATTCCATTATCCAAACATCATAATTGTTTTCGCAAAGATATTCTACCATATTTTTTTCGATAGTATCAATCTGAAATATTGTTCCCGAAACACTAAAACCATGAGAGAGAAGAATAGGTCCTTTTGTTCCACCTTCAAAACGAGTAAGTTTTAAGTTTAAGCCATCAGAGGTCGTAAATTTATGAAAAGTAGGTTTGGGAGCATTGAGTTTTCTCTTTGTGCGTTCGCTGCGTTTTATATAGTTTTCATTTGGGGCAAGTACACCACCATAAGTTTTGAAAATAGACATAGTAAAATAATTTAAGAATATAGATATTGCTTTTAATTTTTTGGAAAATCTCTGTGTATTGAGAGCTTTCATGCTATAAAGCTGCTTTATAAATTCAGGTACAAAAATATGAATAATGCCTTTTCCAACAATTTTTCCTTTTGAGTTTTCGCCTTCGTAAATCGTAACAAATAAAGTAGTTGTGTCTTTCCAAGCATTCCATATTCCTTTTGGCTTAACAGTTTTGAACCCATCAAAGAAAAATAACTTACCAGTAGGGTCAAGAAGTTTGCAAGCATAACGCATATGTTTGGTTTCCATTTCTTCTTTACTATCTACAAAAAGCCCAAATGAACCCTCTAATATCTCAAAAGGCTGTTGTGAAAGTGATGGAATGGTCATTGTACCAACAAAATCCGAATTATGATTTTTATCTTTTGTCATAAATTTTACATCATTACAAAGAACGGTAAGGGTGGTATGCAAAATTGATTTGTGCTTTTTTCCTTCTTTGTATGCTTTTTTGTAATCATCTTTTTCTGTTGTAGAAAAATACCCTTTCATTGTTTCGGTAAATGAAACACCCAAAGGGTTTTTAAGATGCTCGTTGTGCATACCTTTTTTGTCAAAAGTAGAAGAAACAGATTCTTTTGAAGATAATTTTTCAGTAGAATTTATAATAGGTTTTTCCAAGACAAGGGCAGGGTTGGTCTTTGCTTCGGTATTCCAATTTTCTGTTTTGGGATTTGTTTCATCAATCATTTTTTGAGAAGGATTTGTTTCAGTTTTTTCTGCTGTAAAAGTATATGGAATTTTGCCCCATTGTTTATCTCTTGCCATAATTCTGCAAATTCGTTCTGCAAGAGCCGAAATGGTAAGCAATGGATTCGAACCCAAAGAACGAGGAATAATAGAACCATCAGCAATGTATAAGTTTAGGTACACACTATTACCTTTTTGAGAGTTGAAGACTTGTCCTTTATGATTGACTACACCTTTTGTTGCATCTTCTGCCATCACACAGCCCCCTAAAGGGTGAACAGTAACAGCAGCATGATTAAAAAAGGCACTTTGTAGTGGACTTGGAACAAAACTTCCTCCCAAAGTTTTGGCATTTTCACGCATATATTTATTGGCAAGTTTCATATTTTTAGTTTTGCCTGCTCCTTTCCAATCGATACTTAATGTGTTTTTTTTGAGAGACAAAACTCCTTCTGAGCTGTCATGCCCCATCACGAGCAAGGTTTGTGTATTTTGTGTTGCTCCTTTATAAACGCCACTTACAATAGTCTGCCACCTTCTCTTGACTCTATTAATGTCTATATTTTTACTAGTCATGGTTGAAAACCCACTTGCCATAAAAGGAAAAAAACCAGTTAGAGCTTGAGGAACAACTCCCTCTTGTAGTATCATTTCTTGCTCTATATTAGCTGTATTTTTTATATCAATAATTCCTGCAATGCTAGGACCTATTGGTTTTTTTGGGTTTGGGATAGCTTTCGAAATTCCATTTATTTCTTTATTGGTATTATAAGCGTGTGAGAGAGCATCTCCATTTCCAGAAAATCGTTTGCCTATTCTATCCGAAATTTGTAATTTTTTTTCCTTCGAACGCAACATAATTTCAGTCGAACCAAGTGTTCCTGCTGCCAAAATCACAGTTTGCGCACGCACAAATCTATTTTCTTGTTTGTCTTTGGTGTCCAAAACATCAAAATAAATTTTCCAACCTATATTGCTTTTCTCAACATAATTAACAGAGGTTTGTGTAAAAATATCAGCACCATGAGAAAAAGCATCGGGCAAATAATTCATCATTGTCGAATCTTTTGCAGCCTGATTACAACCTGTATTACAATTTCC
>CAKZOK010000083.1 GCA_937136415.1 uncultured Cytophagales bacterium
TGGTTGTTGGTGTCGCTTCGCTAAAACACCAACAACGGCATTGTGGGTAGTTTTTAGTTGTATAATTTTGCTATTCTTTTTCCCTGTTCTGTGACTTTTTCCCTGTTCTGTGACTCACAGAACAGCAAATACATCTAGTGTCCAGTACTCTACCTAATTTCAGACTTCCTACTTCTTAGTTTTAATAAATAAATTTTATCTATATTGAATAATATTTTTTTATTTTACGACAAGCTCTCTCTTACTAAAAACCTATTAATGAACTTTATTATTTAATTCTTGGTTTTGGAAAAGTATATGCTAAAAATTAGGTATTATTTAATTTGACAATATTAAATTTATACAAAACTGATATTTAACAAATTAAATTTGCACAATTTTAGCATATACAAAACTTAACAAATCTAATCTTAGTTATAATATTAGGTTTTAGTTTTAAATTATCCATTAATCCAAAATTATAAAGTCATGGTTAGTCGGAAAGTGTTAGTATTAAATGCAGATTATCGTGCAATTTCTGTTTGTAGTGTAGCCAAAGCATTTTTGCTTGTTTATCTACACAAAGCAGAGATGGTCAATGCTGTTCCTGATGGTTTTATCCAAACGGTAAATAAATCTTTCGCTGCTCCTTCTGTTATTCGTTTAAGTTCTTATATCAATATTCCATACAGAGGAGTAATGCTCACACGTCAAAATATTTTCAAACGAGATTCAAATCAATGTGTGTATTGCAAAAGCACAAAAAATCTTACTTTAGACCACGTAATTCCTCGTTCGCAAGGAGGAAAAACATCTTGGACAAATTTGGTAAGTGCTTGTCAGCGTTGCAATTCAAAGAAAAGTGATTTTAGTCTTGAAGATGTAGGAATGACTTTGCCTTATGAGCCTTTCAAACCTACATTTGTGATGTTTTTGCGTGAGTTTTCGAGAATGGGAGATGAGAATTGGAAACAGTTTTTACAACATGCATAACTAATTTCTCTAAAATAGCTCTATGAAAAAAAAGTTAGCCAACAAAACAGAGATTTTGATTCCTCTGCATCATTTATACAAAATCAACCTTCTTAAAAGATGAGCTTTGAGCAGTTCAAATTTTTGAGAAGGTTTTTATTTTGCATTTATTTTTGCTCCTTTTTTTATTTTTTTTGTTTTGGGGAAGCAGGAAGTTCTTTTTTTATAACAGCTTTAACTTGTGCTGTTTTTCTAGGATTTGGGTCTAACATAATTCTGTTAGTAAGCCATTTATTAGCATCTGATAATTGTTCGAAAACCTGTACTTTGTACTTTCCTTGACTGTTTTTACTCAAAAACATTTCTAAAGAAATATTCGAAAAAAGGTCATTTCCTGTATTGATTGCCCAATAAAACATTCCTGCTTCTATTGCACGAGGAGTCCAGTTTGTGGTAAGCCACTCATTTGCCTCATTCCATGGACCAACAATTTGGCTATGGTCTGCCAAAACAGCAATCGCATTATGCTCTGCTACTTGTTCTATAATTTTGTTATATCCTGTTTTGATGTCTTGCATACGAATAAAGCCTTTCCATTGATAAAAAACCCATTGAGATTTTTCATCATACTCTACTGTCAGACAAACAGAACCAAATTCGTTATTTACATGGTGAATCATTAGCAAGAATGTTTTTTTAATAATGGTAGAATATTCTTAACAGAATAAGTATTTGGGCTACCAAATTACTCATTTTGAAGCTATTTTCAAAAAAAAAATATTTTTTATTTTTTATTCCTCTGATTTGACTATATTTTTTGGTTTTCTTCCTCGTTTTTTTGGTTCTTTAGGCTTTATTTCTGCTACCTTTTCTGGTCTTGGTCTAGTAAAAAACCATTCTGTTTCATTAGATAATTCTTCATTGAATTTATAGCCATCTTCTTCAAAAGATTTTAATTTGTTGGGCTGTTTGATTTTGTTTTGAATAATATAACGAGCCATTTTGCCTCTTGCTTTTTTGGCATAAATAGCAACTGTCTTTAATTCTCCATCTCTTTCTTCTTTGAAAACAGGAGTGATAGCACTAAGTTTGAAATGTCTATTAAAGATTGCTTTTGCATATTCTTGAGAAGCCAAATTAATAATAATATCATCTGGATAACGAGTATTGAAATAATCAGTCAAGAATTTTCCCCAAAACTCATACAAATTTTTGCCTCTTAATGTTGTCAAAGCCGTTTTCATTTCCAATCTATAAGGCTGAATCAAATCAAAAGGGCGTAATATTCCATAAAAACCCGAAATAATACGAAGGTTAGATTGTGCAAAATGCAAATCTTCATCTGTCATTGTATCTGCGTTCAAGCCTTCATAAACATCACCACGAAATGCAACAATGGCTTGTCTGTCATGTTCTTTATTAAATGGAAATTGAATATCTTGAAAACGATTGTAATTTAAGAAAGCCAACCTTTCACTTATCTGCATTACTTCTTGCAACTCATCAATTTCTTTCGTTTGAATGGATTCTAATAGCTCTTTTGTATCCAATAAAAATTCAGGTTGTGTATGTATTTCGGTTCTGTTTGCATTTTCAAAATCTTGAGTTTTCGAAGGTGAAAGTATGACAATCATGAGTGTTATTTGATAAGTAGTTACAAAGAGTAATTTAGTTTTTCTTATTTTTGCAGATATTTTTTTTGTAAAAATACAAAATTTCTTAATTGTATATTTTATTTTAAAAAAAATCAGTCAGTTAATTGGAGTTTAGTGTCTTTTTTAACAAAAAAAAAGAAAAATTTTATTTCAAAATACATCTCAATTCAAACCAAACTATTATGCGTCAAAAAATTGTGGCAGGAAACTGGAAAATGAACCTTACAAAAGAAGAAGCTCAAAGCCTTACTTCTGAAATTGTAGGAATAAATAATGACGAATTAGGAACTAATCAGCAAGATGTAAAACTCATTCTTTGCCCTCCTTTTATTCATATTTCTACAATTAAATCACTTTTCAAAAGTACTAAAAATATTTATTTGGGAGCGCAAAATATTGCCTCACAAGACAAAGGAGCTTATACTGGTGAGATTTCTGCCGAAATGCTTTCTTCTTATCAGGTAGAATATGTTATCATCGGACACAGTGAAAGAAGGCAATATTTTGAGGAAACAAATCAAGAAATTGCTCAAAAAATTGATTTAACATTATCAAAAAATATGCTTCCAATTTTTTGTTGTGGCGAAACATTAGAGCTTCGTAAAAAAGGAAATCATATTGATTTCATTAAAAATCAAATTTCAGAAAGTTTGTTTCATTTATCAAACTCTGATTTTGAAAAAGTAGTGATTGCTTATGAGCCTATTTGGGCAATCGGAACAGGAAAAACAGCCTCTAGCCAACAAGCACAAGAAATGCACGCAGAAATAAGAAAACATATTGCATCTAAATTTGGGCAACAAATTGCTGACCAAACATCTATTTTGTATGGTGGAAGCTGCAAACCAAATAATGCAAAAGAAATTTTTGCTTGCCCAGATGTAGATGGTGGGTTGATTGGTGGAGCTGCTCTCAAATCAAGGGATTTTGTAGAAATTGCAAAATCATTTTAAGTGATATTCGATAAAGTAAAATAGCTTGTTTAGTTGAATAATTTTGCTATTCTGAAATGCTTTATAAAAATTATACTTTGTGCAATACCATCTCATTCTAAAGTCAATTACAACTAATTCAAAAAACTCCTTATTCATTTGTTTGAATAAGGAGTTTTTGATAATATTTTATAATCTAAATTGAGCTGAAACACGGATTCCCCATTTACTGACATCATCTTTTTCTAAATAAGTAAGGCGATGTACTGCCTGCACTCTCACAAACCTAAAAATATTACTGATTCCGTAACTTACTTCTGCGTAAGGAGTTGCTCCCAAACTTCCAAATTTAGGGATAGGAACACCATTTGAATCCAAATCAGGAATTAAATCAATATTTTTCTGACTTACATTTCCGATTAACATGTTTCCTTCTACAAAACTTCTCCATTTCAATTTTCTCATGAGTGGGATTCTGTTCAATAAAAATCCATTGAAATCGTGTATCAAATTTATGGACGCATATCTATCACTAACAAACTCAAAATAATTCATCAAATTAAATGAAAGTTGATTATAAAAAGGAGTTTCATTTCCCAAATGCGATTCTAAAAGTGGATAAGGAAGGGTAGAAGGTGTAAAACCAGCACTAACAAAATAATCTGTACGCCCCAAAATACCTACACGAAAAGAATGTTCCATACGGGTAGAAAATTTATGATACTCTAAATCCCCTCCCAAAAAATCGCTTACCCCTCTAATATAACGAAATTTGAAAACAGGTAAATTGCTATTAATGGTTACTCTAGTCATTTCGCCATTGATATGACGTTCTCTAAAACCAATTCGAATTTCTGCCATTATCTCCGAAACAGTAAAATCACTATATCGAATTTCTGGGTTTTCTGGGTCAAAAAACTCAAAAGCAAAGAGAGGGTCATAGTTTTGATTTCGGTACGTAATTTTGGAGGTCAATCCTTTTACAATATCTGTTTGAAAATCAATGCTACTTTGTCTATGATAAAAAGGACGGTTTTTGGTCAAATCTCCCCAACGACTAAAAGCCGAAAAAAGAACATTATCACTAGAACGAAAATCTTCATTAAATAATGCAACCTGTTGAAGGTCATATTGATGGGCTACACTAATTACTGTCCAAGGAGTTCGTTTGGCAATATATCTTATTTTGCCATTATATTTCCATTTTTTGTCTTTAAAACCATATCCTGCAGCAGCAAAAAACTGAATTTTTTGGCTAAAATCTGCATTTGTTCGTAATTTTAACATAAGGCGATGCCCTTCAATATTATTGTTCGAATAGAGGCTCATCAGTGTTCCGACATCTATTTTTCCAACATCTTTATATCCATTTATCAATAAATCAGCAATTTCAATATAACTTTTTACCATTGGCAAATTACTAATTGTATCAATCATAGAATAAACTGTCTGTTCGCTTACTGTGAGAGAGTCATGTCTATTCTTTTGCCAAAATTCATCGGTAGAATTATTTACCTCTTCACTGACTACAATGGCATCTTTATAAAACCTGATGTCTTTTGGCTGATTAATTACAACATTTTCAGCCGAGCTATAAGATTTCAAAAGCATTCCTGCCCACTGGTCATTTACTTGTCCGACATCAACCAAAATACGTGTTTTTACAGGAATCCAAGCTGTTTCTTTGGTTTGGTCGTCTTCTTTTTTTCCATCATCGATTCGCTTCAAATCTTGTTGAATCTTAATTTTTTCGATAAAATTGAGATTGGCTGATTTTGGAACAGTTACATCAATTCTCTTTAGTGCAAAAGTCGAATCATCTGTAATCCACATTGTTCCTACAAATGCCAAATCTTCTTTTCTTTTTGGCTGAAAATCAATACGATAGCACCAAATATCATCAATCTGGGAGCGTTCTTGTAATTCATAATCATAAAATAATCTCCAGCTTTCGGATATAGGCGAAACAAAATCTTTTCCTGCAATCTGAATCCAACTTTCGTAAAAATTATAATCTTGAAACGACGAACCCACAAGCTGCGAAACAATACTTCCATCTTCCAAACCAACACCTTTGATACGTGTTTTTTCGATTTCTTCTTTTCTTTTTACAGGATTATTTCTATAATAATACTTTGAAATTGTTTCGGAAATAAATAGGGGCAATATTGGTTTTCCATCTTCCCCAGCCAAACTTTCTACGCTATCAACAACGCCAATAATCTGTTTGACAAGTTTTTTTTCTTTGAATTTGTCAGAAATATTATCTACATCAAGTTCTACTTTCGAATAAGCATCATATTGATAAGCAGAAAGACGGCGTTTATCATTTTCAGATTTATGGTCTAAAAGCCCTCTCAAATATTCCCAAGCAGGGTTTTCTCGTTTTCCAGAGGTAATAACAATGGCTTTTAGAGTTTGTAGTGAAGAGGCAAGTTGATAATCAATATTTTGAGTAACTCCTTTTTTGACAGCCTTTTTTCTGGTTTGATAACTCACATACGAAACCACAAGCGAATCAGTAGCTTTATCTGTTTCAAGTTTATAAAAACCATCAAAATCGGTTGATGTTCCTATCGTTGTGCCATCAAAATAAACACTCGCAAACGGCACACCATCGCCTGTTTCGGCATCACTAACTTTTCCTGTAATGATTGTTTTTTGAGAAAAAGCTGAAAAAGTAATGAATAAAAAAGCAAAAAATAGGAGTATATTCCTTTGAAATAAAGGAAAATACGAAAAGGAAAAAATAATATTCATAAGATGATAAAACTAATAAAAATTAAAATATGACTGTAAAAATACAATTTTTTATATAGAAAAGATAAGATGATTTTATATTTAAAAAAAAATAACATTTTAATTGAATAATTAATTGGTTTGCAGTATTTTTTTTTCATTTATCTAAAAAAATTAACACAAACTATGTGATTTTATCGTTAAATCAATAACCTTAGATGGGCTATTTTTTTTAATAAAGAATTGCCCCAAAATTGAAGTTATTTGAGAGATAAAAATAATTATAAAAAAATACCTATAAAGAGTATATTCTAAAAAATATATTTCTATTACTCATTTTATAAGTTATATAATCAAGCTAAAATACCATTAATTTTAACAAGCACATTTACAAAAACTTTTATATAAATTAGACGTACACGTTCTAACAAACCTCTATTTTACACTACTCAAAATGAACTATTCTACCACCCAAATAATTACTTTATTATCCGTTAGCACTCTAGTATTTTTATTACAAATAAATATTGCTTTTGCTCAAAATGATTCAACAAATTTAGAAATTGTAATTACAGAAGATATTAAAGAAAACGATTCGACTATCAATATGGGTTCTCTAAATGAAACTATTGTGATTTTGGATTCTACCATTTCCCCAACAGATTCTACTCGCAAGCTAATTCGTCCTACAAAAAGTTTGGGACAGCTCAGAGCTGAATACGCACCATATTCCATAAGTGCTGCAACGGTTGATAATTTTGAACCCAAAGAGCTGGAAGGTCGGTTTTTGGTTATGCAAGATATACGCCGTCATTTGCGTTTGAATATTCGTTGGCGAGCTGCTTATGGAGCAAATGAAGAAGATTTGAAGGGGGAAAATGAGCTTATGAATCAACTCAGAATTTCGATGGCTTTTGCAGAAACACAAGCAAAAGAAGAACGAAAAAGGCGTGCTAATTCGGCAATAAAAGACTTATTAAATACCAATCCAGAGCAAATGTATGACAAAGAAACGCTCCAGCTCAATAATCCAAATTTGATAAATACATTAAAAGAAAACATCTTTTATAGCTCCAAATTTGCTGATTTTAATTCTGTTGCCCTTGGAAGAGTATTTCCAAATTGTGAGAAATTTGGTCTTCACCCACAAACACGAGCAACAGGCTATCGCTTAGGAATTGGTGACCATACTGATAAATATAATTTGCTTATTGTCAGATTGCACACAGGAGAAATCAAAGCGATTTTGTGGGACGATGTCTATATCAAAATTGTTGATGTAATGTAGAGATTATTTTTTACGAAATACAAAACCTACAAAAGTTCTATCATTTGCCCAAAACTCCTGTATTTTATCAAATTTTTGAGGATTTTCTAAGAAATATTTATAATTAAGCATTGCCTTGTTTTGCTCTGGACGATAAGAATAATGAGAATCCCAAAAAATAAGACCATTTTTTGGAAGATTAGCAACGGTGGCAGAGTCTATCGAAGTTGGTGTAATCTCAAAACTTTCAGGCGTTTTGTCTAAATAATAATAAAAAAGTTGGTGATTTACCAGAGTAGGTGTATTTCCATATTTTTCAGTAAAATTTTTGTACCATTTTGCCATACTCTTTACATTCGAATCTTCTTCTGAAAGAGGTTTTGGTTTGAGTGTAATAAGTGCCATAAAAGTCGCAAAAACAGCAAAAGCAATTCTAATTTGAGCAAATGAAAGACCAATAATGAGAATAATAATTGTTCCCACAACAGCAATCAAAGGCGCAAAATAGCGTTCTACTTCAAATTGCCTTCCTACTTTTGCCATTCTTTCGGCATAATCATTATCCAAGAGTATAATCTGATTGTCTGGAAAAGTCATATAAATTCCGACCAAAATAGCCATCGGAATAAGTGCATAAATTACTTTCCATGCTTCTTTCGTATTTCTGTATTCTTCGATGGCAAGCGCACCCAAAACACTAAAAAGAGGAGCAATAATAATCAAATAACGCAGGTTTCCAGCCGTTGCAGGACCAATGGGAACAGATTGAATATTGAAAATACAGTACATCAAAAAATAAAGTGTTGGCAAAATTGCAACTGTACTATGTGGAATTTTCTTCTGAAATGCCTTTAAAGTAAAATAAGTCACACTAAGCGTAATAATAATTCCACCATAAACAGTCGCCGACATCAAGAAATAATGATCAAAACCTTGTCGTGGATATTGGTCACCAATCTCGCTACTTGTCTTCAAAACTTGATTCAATAGATACAAAAAATCTCCCGTAATGGCAGCTCCCCAAAAATTGTGAATCAATGGAAAAACCCCTGTCAGAAGTGCAGGAAGCCATTGTTTTTTGTATAACAAAAAGAAGAAATAGAGAGCTAAAAATGGATAAAATTCTTGACGAATAAAAACAATATAAGAAGCAGCCAAAGCAGCAAACGCATACTTTTTGTCTTCGTTGAGATAAACAGCCAAAATCAGAAGAAAGGCAGCCAAAAGCTCGGAATAATTGCGAAAAGAAAGTCCAATCCAAAAAGGTTGAGTAAGCAAGAAAATAAGTGCTAAAGCAGGAATTTTTACATTAATTTTTTGGGCTAATTTGAAAGCAAAAAATCCAGAAAAGGCAGCCAAAAGACAATTAAAAAAAGTAACAAAATAAACTCCCAAAAGCGAAGGCAAAGCATAGACGAGCTTAAAGCCAGGTTTTTCCCAGTTGCTAAGTATTCTATTTGGATTGAACCAAAAACGCTTCATCGAAACATAATGTACAGCTTCATCTTGCTGATAAAATCCTTCCGAAACAAACGAAAAAGCAAAATACAAACATGCTGCAACAAGCGTCAGAATCAAGGCTAGTTTTGTAGAAATAGGCGAAAAAAGAAGATTTTCATCTACCTGTTCTTGCTTTTTAATGGCTGTTTTACCTGTCGGAGAAACTCTTTTTTTTTGTTCTATCTTTTTTTTAGTTGATTTCTTAGAAGTAGCTTCTGTTTGTTCGATATTTACCGAAACATTTATTTTTGTTGTCTTTTTTTTCTTCTTTGCCATTTTAATAAAAATTATCTAATTGTATTTAATTCGAAACCCTAAGAGTTTTTATATATAGCCAAAATTACACAAAAAAAATCCTTTCTTTATCATTACACAATGACAAAAAAAGGATTCTTATATAAAATCTTAAAGTGAGAGGGGGCTTTCTGACAAAGATTTTCTATTCTCTACTAAAGTCAAGTGTATCAATTTTGAAACCATTAGCCGTTGATTTTACCAAAATATAAACTCTAAATGTATTTCCATTTGTGGCTGCATATTTTCCAATTACATATTTTAATCCCTCCTTTGATGCTCCTTTATGGATATATTCAAACTGTTTGGCAGGGTTTTTTGTAAAAAAATCTTTCAATACAAATTCGGCTTGTGATTGGCTGTATGTAGATTTTTGGTCGCCTAGTCCTATTTCAATAGCATTATGACAAAGTTTTACTAATTCTTTGGTTGAGCCTGCACCAATAGCTGTTTTGGCTGTCGAAATTACTTCACTTTCTGTTTGTGCAAAGGTTGGGGAAGCCGAAAAAATGCTCCAAACCAAACCGATAGTTATCCAAAGAAAAAATAATGGTTTCATAATTGTAAAAATTTTAGTGTTTTTTTGATAGAATTGTTTGTATAATTACCTTTAGTTTTGTTGTTATGTATTTTACTCATACTACTAAAAATTCTTATTTTAAAAAGATTTGGGAGAAACCAAATATCAAGTAGTATAGTATCTCATTTAAAAATAAAAAACAAAGTCTAAATATAATAACTCCATAATTAAGCAAAAAACAAGCAATTTTGTTTTCTGTCTTTTACTACCAAATATTTACTAAAATAGTGCCAAATAGACAATAAAATATATGAGTTTCTTAAATTCTGCTTTTAGATTTAACTACAAAAAATCTCATTTAATAACTCCTTATTTTTTATTCCTTTAATTTATTCAATTATTTTTAACGCCTTTTATTAGTTTATTACACTCATTTACTCTAAGTTTTGTGTAATTTAGCCATTTCAAAGTCCTTTTTTGTATTACATTATTTTTATAAATATTGCCTATTATTTAACATCGTTTTTAATTTACTTACTATCATTATGAAAAAGATTTTTATTGCTTCCTTTGCCCTTTTACTTATAGCTATGGGAGCTTTTGTGGTTTATTATTTTATTAATCAAGAAGAAGATATACAAGATGATGTAGAATTGGTATCTGCCAAAATGGATTCGATTATTAAAAAAACAGTTGCTACAGGTTCGATTGTTCCTCTTAAAGAAGTGGCTGTAAAGCCTGCCGTTTCAGGAATTATAGACAAAATTTTCTTTGAAGCTGGGCAAGAAGTAAAAGTGGGAGATGTGATTGCCAAAATAAAAGTAATTCCAAACATGACCAACCTTACAAATGTTCAGAACAATTTGGAACAAGCAAGGCTCACTTTGAATATGCGCCAACGTGAAATGAAAAGACAAAAACAGCTTTTTGATGATGGCGTAATTGCAGAACGTGATTATATGAGCGCAAAAGATGATTATGATTTGGCAAAAAATCAAGTTAGTGCTGCCTCTGAAAGTTTGATTATTGTGAGAGAAGGAACTTCTAGCCGTTCTTCTAGCACTCTTACACTCATAAAAGCGACTACAAGTGGAGTAATTTTAGATGTTCCTGTAAAAGAAGGCGCAAATGTAATCGAAAGTAATACCTTTAATGAAGGAACTACAATCGCAACCATTGCCGATTTGAGTGATATGATTTTTGAAGGAAAAGTAGATGAAGCCGAAGTAGGAAAACTCAAAAAAGGAATGGATTTGGTATTGACAATCGGAGCAATAGACAATGAAAAATTTGATGCAAAACTAGATTTTATTGCGCCAAAAGGAATTGAAGAAGAAGGTGCAATCAAATTTCCGATAAAAGCAGATGTGCAGCTCAAAGAAAATCAGTTTGTTCGTGCTGGTTATAGTGCCAACGCAGATATTGTATTGGAAAGAAAAGATAATGTATTGATTATCGAAGAAGCATGGTTGCAATCGGCTGAAAAAAATAAAGAAAATACCGAAAAAACTACAAAAACAGAAAAGAAAAATAAAGAAAACCCATCTTCAAAATCTGACGCTCTTTATGTAGAAATACAGACTGCCAAAAACGTCTTTGAAAAACGCTATGTTACCTTGGGGCTTTCAGATGGGATAAATATTGAAGTTTTGAAAGGTCTAAAATTGAGTGATAAAATCAAAAAACCAAATTAATTGATTTAATTATGAATGATTAACCATTTTTTTATAGTAATTTAGTCATCTAATACCTCTTAGAAAAGAGCCATTTAAAAACACTCAAAAACTCCTTTTGTATTTTGAAAAGAATAGCCATACATAGCAAAGACATCGCCGAGAGTAAACTTTTTTTTATCAAACAAATTTTTACAGAATTAGAAAATTATGGAGTAGAAATTGTCATTTCTAAAGATTTTGATAGATTACTACATTCTATTAATTTTCGTCCTATTATTGTCGGTACTTTTTCTGCCCCTCATCATCTTACCGATGTAGATTTGATGCTTAGTGTAGGGGGTGATGGCACTTTTTTGGAAGCTGCAACCATCGTACAACACCAAAATATACCTATTTTGGGAATAAATACAGGGCGTTTGGGGTTTTTGGCAACCACTTCAAAAGAACAAATTCATAGCGCATTAGAAAGTCTTATGGCAGGACATTATACTTTAGATGAACGTGTTTTGTTGGAATTAGAAGCCGACCGTGATTTGTTTAAAGGAGTAAATATTGCCTTGAATGAATTTGCAATTATGAAGCGAGATTCTTCCTCAATGATTGTGGTGCATACCTATATTGATGGCGAATATCTAAATTCTTATTGGGCAGATGGGCTAATTGTAGCTACTCCCACAGGTTCGACAGGATATTCTTTGAGCGTCGGAGGTCCTGTTGTTGTGCCTCAATCTAATAATTTTATTATTTCTCCAGTCAGCCCTCACAACTTGAATGTACGTCCCTTGATTGTTCCGACAGAAAGTGTCATTGCTTTTGAGATAGAAGGACGTAGCAAAAACTTTTTAGTTTCCTTAGATTCTCGCTCTCGTAAGGTAGATAGTAATGTTCAACTTGCTGTCAGAAGGTGTAATTATACCTGCAAAATGATTCGTTTAGATGGCGATAGTTTTCTCAAAACACTTCGTGAAAAACTCAACTGGGGAATGGATATTCGTAATTATTTGAATAGGTATTAAAACTTCTATCAGAAACATAAAAATATGCGTTATACAAAAGAAACATTAGACAAACTAGAAAATATTTTCGAATTGGGAGGCTATAAAGTCCGATATGAAAAAGGTAATTTTCGCTCTGGTGCATGCTTGGTAAAAGGCACACCTATTATTATCGTCAATAAAATGTTTACCAACGAAGGTAAAATTAATTCTTTAATAGAAATTTTGAAAGAGGTAAATGAAAATATAGAATTTAAAAATTTTATGACAGATGAATTAGAAAACGACTATAAAAAATTTTTAAAACACGAGAATTAAAAACATAATAGATTCTCTGACAATTTTTGCACCTTCCTTTCTTATTAAAAATTATCAGAGAACCACATAATATAGTAGGGACGTAATGCAAGGGAATAGCAAATCGATAATTCAACAAATTTTTATTCTCTTTCTAAACCTAACACTCGTCCTTAATTCCTATTTACACTCTTCTCACGTTCCAAAACCCACTCCCCACACATTATGATAGATTTTTCACACTTCACACTTGATAATGGCTTACGTGTTTTTGTTCATCAAGACAAAACAGTTTCGATTGCTACGGTAAATATTATGTACGATGTTGGTTCAAGAGATGAAACTCCAGAACGCACAGGTTTTGCTCATTTGTTCGAGCATTTGATGTTTAGTGGCTCTGAAAACATTCCAAATTTTGATACTGTCGTACAGCAAGTAGGAGGTTCGAATAATGCCTATACTTCGCCTGATGTAACCAATTATTATACAGTTGTTCCTGCGCCAAATGTAGAAACAGCTCTTTGGTTGGAAGCTGACCGAATGTTATCCCTTTCCATTAATGATAATTCTTTAGAAGTTCAGAGAAAAGTAGTCATTGAAGAGTTCAAACAGCGTTATTTGAATCAACCGTATGGAGATATTTGGTTGCATTTGCGCCCGTTGGTCTATCAAAAACACTCTTATAATTGGGCAACTATCGGAAAAGAAATTAAACATATTGAAGACGCAACCTTAGAAGAAGTAAAGGCTTTTTTCTTCAAACATTACAGACCTGATAATGCCGTTTTGGTAGTCGCTGGAAATGTAGAAAAAGAAGACATCGAAAAAATGGCTAAAAAATGGTTTGGAGATATTCCAAAAGGAAACCGTCCTATCAGAAACCTTCAAAAAGAACCACCACAAACCGAAGCAAGACACAAAAAAGTAGAGGCAAAAGTTCCTCTAAACGCCATTTATAAAGCCTACCGAATGGGAAATCGAAAATCGGCAGACTATTACGCAACCGACCTTGTAAGTGATGTTTTGGGAAGAGATAAGTCAGCTCGTTTGTATCAAAAATTGGTCAAAGAAAAAGAAATATTCAATTCTGTTGGTGCATATATTATGGGTTCGGTAGATGAAGGTTTGCTTGTTATTTCGGGAAAACTAAACCCTGCTTATACACCAGAACAAGGAGAAGAAGCTATTCAAAGTATAATTGATGACTTTTTAGAGAATGGAATTTCTGATGATGAACTTACAAAAGTAAAAAATCAAGCCGAAGCCTCACATGTTTTTTCAGAAATTGAAGTGCTAAATCGTGCCATGAATATTGCCTATTATGCCATTTTGGGAGATGTAAATATGGTAAATACGATTGCTGATGAAATGGCAAAAGTTACAAAAGAAGAACTAATGACTACGGCAAAAAAAATATTGACAAAAGAAAATTGTAGTACACTTTATTATTATTCTAAAGAATTGAATACAGTAGCTCAAAACTAAAGCATTTGGCACATAAATTCGTCCCCTAAAAAACAAACTACATTATCAATCGAAACAAAATTAGGTTTAATCTAAAAAAATATAGTATTAAATCTAATTTTGTTTTACTTTTGGTTTTAAGGCAAAACTATTGTAGTTGCTTTATTTCTATAAATGAATTTATTGTAATCCTAAATTCTTACAATGGGTCAGAAATAATCATAATTTGTAATCTTTAATCTATAATTGTTGGCTTATGTTCAAGTTTCTCAATCATGTTTCTATAAAAACTAAAGTAGTCAGTTCGATTATGATAGCAACTATTATTGCTTTAATAACTGCTTTTATGGCATTTATTGTCTATGATTTGATTGATTACAGAACCGAGTTAGAAACAGGTTTGCGTGATAGAGCGCAAATTATTTCTAGAGATGCTTATATTTCTGTCAATTTTGCAGACCCTTTAGGAACAGAAGACCAGCTAAAAGATTTGTTTGCCTCTGACCCTAATATTTTGGCAGCACAAGTATATGATACACTCGGCAGACCCTTTGCAAAATACGAACGATTGGGAATGAAAGTAAACCCTGCCTACCAAAAACCTCCGTATGAAGATTCAGATTTTGATTTGATAAACAACCAAATGTCAATTTATCATCGAAGAGAAATAAAATTAGCTAATTTTAACCAAAATAATACAACAGGGCTTTCGATAGATAATCGCCCTCCTATTTATCCTACTGTTTATTTATTGTCTAATCTTGACCGTTTTTATGACCGTATGCAACGCTATGCGCTCATTACTGGGCTTATTTTGCTTGTCGTTTCGTTACTTACTTATTTTATTGCTATTCGTTTGCAACGCCTTGTTTCCAAACCAATTTTGGATTTGACAGCCCAAACCAAACAAATTGCACAAGAAAAAGTCTATTCTACACGAATTAGTAAGGGAGATAGACGGGACGAAATCGGAACACTTACAGAGAGTTTTGATGATATGCTTGCTCAAATTGAACAACAAAATCTAGCCTTAGTATTAGCAAAAGAACAAGCCGAACAATCTGCAAAAGCAAAAGAGCAGTTTTTGGCAAATATGAGCCACGAAATACGAACCCCCATGAATGGAGTCTATGGAATGTCCGAACTTTTATTAGATACTTCGCTCAATAATGTTCAATTAAAATATGTAAATGCTATAAAATCTTCGGCTGACCATCTACTTGTTATTATCAATGATATTTTGGATTTATCAAAAATTGAATCTGGAAAAATTTCTTTTGAAGAAAGTCCTATTGATTTTTATCCCATTGTCGAAACAATGATAAGTAGCATAAAAGTAAAAGCAGATACCAAAAAAGTAACTCTAAAAAGTAAGATAAGTCAAGAAATTCCTGCACTTTTTATAGGTGATGAGGTGCGTTTGAGGCAAGTATTATTAAACCTTTTGGGAAATGCTGTAAAATTTACACACCAAGGAGAAATTACAATCGGTGCTGATTTGGTTGATGAAGACAAAAACTCTGTCGTATTGCATTTTTATGTAAGCGATACAGGAATTGGGATTCCAGAAGAAAAAATACAAGCCATCTTTACAATGTTTACACAAGCTAGTAGTGATACAACACGAAAATATGGTGGAACTGGTTTGGGGCTTGCCATCTGTAAACAATTAGTCGAGCTTCAAGGAGGTGAAATTTTTGCAAAAAGTAAGGTCGGACAAGGAAGTACTTTTTCATTCCAAATTCGTTATAAAAAATATACCGAAGCCAATCAATCAATGATTAAACAAGATAGGACAAATCAGATTCCTGATTTTCTTCGTGATGCTATTAATGTTGAGCCTATCCAACAAAAAGAAAGTATAGACAGTACGAGCATTGAAGCTCCAAAACAAATCACAAATAAAATTTTGTTGGCAGAAGACAATGAAATAAATCAACTTTTGGTAGTAACAATGCTCAAAAATTGGAATTATGATATTCATGTTGCATTTAATGGAAAACAGGCCGTCGAAAAATTACAAAAAGAAGAATTTAATTTGGTCTTAATGGACGTTCACATGCCCGAAATGGACGGCTATCAAGCCACAAAAATAATCAGAGAAAGCATCTCAAAAGACATCACAATTATTGCCATGACTGCCTCTGCACTAAAAGGAGAAGCTGAAAAATGTATCGCAGCAGGAATGAATGATTATATCGCAAAGCCATTTAATAAAGAAGCCTTCAAACAAAAATTAGCCAGTTATTTGAGAAAATAAAGTAAGAACTCAGATTTTAGAAGTAAGAAATAAATACAATAAAAAAGTATTATTATTCCTATATAATAGCGTAACATACACTTTAGTGTATGAGTAAACATAGCGAATGCTTTAGCTTTCGGAAAATAATTATCTCACAACTCCTAACCTAGGCTGTTCAGAATTTCAAAAACTCTTCCTATAGTTTATAGTCATTTTCATTATTTGGTTGTTGGTGTCGCTTCGCTAAAACACCAACAACGGCATTGTAGGTAGTTTTTAGTTGTATAATTTTGCT
>CAKZOK010000084.1 GCA_937136415.1 uncultured Cytophagales bacterium
AAGTTTTTAGAGAAATATGGTGTTCGGAAATTGTCTGGAAAATCAAAACCCATCACTCTCGCCAATCCAATCGCAATGTCGGAATAGCCACTAAAATCACAATAAATTTGGAAGGAATAAAAAATAATTCCTATCAATAAATGTAGGGAAGAAAAACCCTCAGGTGATTGAAAACATTGATCCACGAATGGAGCTAAAGAATCTGCAATGGCTACTTTTTTAAAAAATCCCCAGAGCATCTGACCAGTCCCAGAAATTAATCTATCCCAAGTAAATGTTCTGTCTTTTTGGAATTGTGGTAAAAAATCGCTGGCTCGAACAATTGGTCCTGCCACCAGCTGAGGGAAAAATGAAATAAAAGTGGCAAAGCGAATAAAATCTTTTTCCACTTTTATTTTTCGCCAATACACATCAATCGTGTAACTCATCGACTGAAAAGTATAAAATGAAATTCCGACGGGAAGCAAAATTTTCAGCGTGGAAGGATGAGCCTGCAAGCCCATATCATTGAGCATGGAGATGAATGATTCTTGGAAAAAATTAAAATATTTGAAAAAACCTAAGAATCCTAAATTGACGACCATACTTAATAGCATCAATCGTTTTCGTTTGGTCTCGTCGTCTTGGTTTTCCAATTTTAAACCGACAGCGTAATCTATCAAAGTTGAAAACATCACCAAACTCAAAAACCGATAATCCCACCATCCATAAAAAATATAACTTCCAATGAGACATAGCAATAGTCTTGCTTTGCCCTTCAATGTAAAATACAATGGCAAAAAGATTCCGATAAAAACAAAAAATGGAAGACTATTAAATATCATTTTGTGACGTATCAGCGACTGGCTTCCAGCCAGCCTCTGATTTATTATTTATTTTTTCGTTCAGAAAAATCTCGTAGTCAAGTTAAAAATCAGAGACTGGCTCGAAGCCAGTCGCTGATTGCGAATTAAATATATTTCTGTAATTCTTTTTTCCAAATCAAATATCCGCTCGCATCTAAATGGATTCCATCTTGCGTTACACTCGAATCCAACTGCCCATCTTTATCCAAAAACAAATGTTTGCTATCTACATTATACATTCGAAGAGCTTTATCACTATCTTTTCTACTTTGGTTTAATAAATTTCTACTACTCTTAGAAATAAAATCAAGCGTATCCAAAGACAAAAAAGGAGAAAAAGGAATCGAATCATTTTGGGCAGGATAAATACGATATTCATTTTTAGATGGATTGCCAGCCTTTCCATAATACACCCAAGTAGGTAGATGAGCTACATTTTTCAAGACAATTTTTGATGTTTTTTTGGTTGCATCTTTTGGGTCTTTTCTAGTAACTTTTTCCATTTCTAACCAAACAATTGCACCATTATGACGATAACGTTTTCTTTGTCCAGAATAAAAATTTCCCATCGAATAGGCTACAATTCCACTATCTAATGTTGCATTTCCTTTTGATTTATACTTTTTTAGGGGCTGCAAAACGTGTGGGTGTCCTCCAATAATTACATCAGCACCTAGCTCAATGGTTTTGTCTGTAATCATTTTTTGATATGAATTTGGTTCTGGTTTGTATTCCGAACCCCAATGATAGTGAATCAAAACAATTTCTGCTCCTTTTGTTCTTGCTTTCTGAATATCTTGAGCTACTTTTGTAGTATCAATTAATTCAAAAAGATGGCTTTCAGAACTACGAAGATTGATATTTGAAAACTGTGTATAAGCCAAAATACTATACTTAATATCGTTTTTTTCAAAAACCTTTATCTTATTTTCTAATTCTTCTTTTGTACGATACGAACCCAAAACGCCTTCAAAATTTCGTTTGTCTAGCTCATCTAATGTACGCAAAACACCTGCTTTTCCTTGGTCGTAGGTATGATTATTTACTGTTACAATCATATCAAAACCTGCATCTTTGAGTGCATCGATATAGGCATTTGGGGTGTTGAATTGTGGATAAGATTTGTAGTTTTTTCCTTTTCCTGCCAAAACTGTTTCCAAATTTCCTATCATTACATCGGCAGCCGACAAAAATGGCTTCACTCCTTCAAAAACAGGAACAAAATTATACGTATCATTTCCCTCAAAAACAGCTTTATACTGCGAGCCGTGGCACATCAAATCTCCTGTAAAAGCAAAAGTGATTTTATTGGTATCTGGTTTTTCTGTAAAGTCTGTGATAGGTTCAAAATTGGCAATTACCTTCAAAGAATCTTTTATCTTCTCATTATTTTCTGTATTTGCTGAGGCATCATGTACAGGTGAGCAAGAAGAAAAATTTGATGAAATCAGAAAGGCTAAAAGATATAGATAAATATTTTTCATTGTTTTTTTATTTTGTTATTGAATGTTTGATTCTGTTACGTATTTTGTGCATTGATTTTCTCAAAAGGAAATATTTTATTCAATTCTGAGGAACTAAACGCACATTTAAACCACAAAAAAACTTATGTTACACAGATTTATTCCTTTAGCATCAGTTCAGCATTATTTGCAAAAAGCGTAAAATAAGGAGTTGTAGAATTTGTTTTTTTCAGCAACACAAAGAAAGGTTTATCAAAACGCATTTTTTTGGGGTGCTTTGTTATTGGTTTTTCTACTGCCATCGATTTGGTTTCTACTTTAGCTTCACTTTCTATTTTTGCACCTTTTTCATCTAAGATAAAGGCAGTTCGTTGCCAAGCTGTTGTGATAGTATAATCTTTTTTGGGTGATTTGGAACTCACTTTATTTCCCTCTATTGTGGCAAAATTATTTTCAATATTGAAGCTAAATTTGGGAATTACAACTTCATCTTTATTGGATATATGAAACTTCCATCTTGTTTTTTCATCATATTTTTCGTCTGTTGCTTTATCAATTTTTTCTTGAACTTTCGCATTCATTTGAGCTAAGGTTTCAAAATTTTCTTGTGTTTTGAATAGAATAATTTCATGCAAATTATCTTCTGTGTATAACCTCAAAATAAATTCGTTATCGTTTTTGTAATGTAAAATTTTGATTACTTTTTCAGCTTCTTCATCTTCTCCAAAAACACCAAACGAAGAAACCTTTTTTCCATCAAAAACCAACTCATCATCAAAACTATGCAACTTAAACTCAAAAGGTAATGATTTATTAAATTCAGCCTTTGTTTTGATTGTATTTCCTTCTGTAATTCCCTCTACCTCATATTCATTTTTATCCAAAACATCTTTAAAAGAAGTAGAATTATTGAGCAACACCAAATCTTTTTGAGTGTCTTGTAATTCTATCGGAACTTGCATTTCAGTCTTTAAAACATTTCTGACTTCATTCCACGCATAAAGTAAGGTTACGCAATAAACAGCATTTTTATTTTTAGAAATTGGGTTTTCTAAAGTAGGTAAAAACTCCGTTTTTGGATATTCTTTTATTTTCTTTGCTTCTAAGAAATTTCGACTACTGCTACAAGAGCCAAAAAGTAAAATAACTAAAAAAATAAGTATAATTCTTGTTTTGTGTAATTTCATTTGTATTCAGATTAAAACATAAATAATTTGTAAATTAATTGGTAGAATACACACGTAGTAATTTTTTTTTGAACAGAAGTTGTTTAAGAATAGACAAGCCGTATTCTGTGTGTCACAAAAGACGGATAAAAATTTCTTTTTTAAACACTTCATAGTGAATTATTAAAAGAAGAGATAGCACAAATAAATAATGATATTTATAAAAAATAAAATTCGTAATTCGTAATTCGTAATTCTATAATTAAATTTCTCCACCATTCACCCAATCTTCAAAAACTTTTTGTTTTTGTTTTTTGAGAGTATCGTATTTTGGTAAGAATTTCTCATACGCATCTGGCATATTCAATCTCAAAAATTCTTTTGAGCGTTGGGCATAATTGTCCAACCCTGCGTCTAATGCCTCTAAAGCATAAATTTCGTGTGCTTTAGCTGAATAAGGAAACGTTTCTATAATCTGATAAGCAACGTCGTATGCTTTGTCTTTCAAATTATTTCGTTTATAATATACTATTGCTTCTTTCAAAATTTCAAAATCAAAAGGCAGTCCTGCAATGGCTTTTTGCATCGCAATTTTAGAACGAGTTGTATCTCCTAGTTGTTCGGCAAAAAGAGCTGTATAAAATTCTTTTTTTGATTTTTGATAAGCACGCAGAGGTTTTAAATTATCCAAAATAGAGGCAGCAGAAAGCAATTTGTTGTCTTTCCACAGCAATTCTAAATCTATAAGTTGAAAACGTTCGAATATTTTTGAATCTAGTTTTTCTGCACTAAGTTGTGTAGCAGAATTTCTCCAAAGCAGCGCACTTTTTAAATCATTATTCTTTAAATCAAATTCTATTTTATCCAAAACGACTTCTAATTTTAGGCTCTGATTTTTCATTGTTCGGAGCTTTTCAGCAAACTCTTTTGTTCCTTCTTCTCCTACCAAATTTGGAATTTGATAATGTAAATAACGCCTTTTAGCATCTTCATCTAAAGAATCAAAATTAATTTTGTTAGCTTCTTCTTCTTGCAAAATCATATACATTTCGTTTGCCGTTGCTTGAAAAGGGTGTGAAGCAAGCGTATCCCAACCTCTCCACATTTGCAGTGCTTCTGTTTTGTCTTTTTGATATAATGATTTTTCTGAAAGCGCAATGGCTTCATACAAATTATTTAGTCCTCTATTCATCAAATAGGCTTTATTAAAATACAAACTCGCCTCATCATATTGCTTGTGTTCCAAGAGCCAAAGCCCTAATAAATGTTTGTACTGCGAAGTTCCTTTTCCATAAGCAGACTCTAAATATTTTAGGGTAATAAAAGCACTATATACATCGCCCAACTTGTATTGATTGACAGCTTTTGCCAAAAGCATAAACGGAATATGCTCTTGATTTGCCAAAACTTGCTCTCTATCTTTTATTAATTTTATAACTGTACTATCTGTTTTTTGATTTTCTTTTTCGTCTTTTACTCGTTGATTAAGCAGCCCATAGTGATAAACGTAAAGTAAATCTTCGGTTGTCCAAACAGAATCTTGCACCAATTTTTGATTAAAATTAATATCTGTATTGGCATTTAGTGTTGTTGGATTATTATTCAAATCAAAAAAGCGTTTTTGATACAAAATTTTGTTTGATAATGCTCCTGTATTTTCCTGTGTTTTGATACGCAATTCTAAAGAGTCCAAAGCTGTATAATTATCTGTCAGGGCATTTAAAGTCCACCAATTTGCTTCTAGCGTAGTTTGGATTTCTTTTTCATTTGCATATTTTTTGACTTTTTCTAATTCTCTAGCCAAAGAATCATTGTTTTGCAATCCGAAGCGTTCGATAGAACTAAAAAAAAGATTATTCTTTAATTGAGGGTTTTCTGGAAAGCCTGCCGAGCCTTTCAGAAGAGCATAATAAGATTGGTCTTCGTTATTTGTACGAAGCATCAAATCCGATACAGCTGTATAAGTATAAGGCGATGCTGTTCGTTCTGATGCAATTTGCAGAAAAGAATAGGCTTCTTGCCAATGAAACTGACGCAGCGCAATTCCTGCCATTCCCCAATATCCCTTATGATTGGTATAGATTTTATAAATAGCAGACTGATAATTTATTTTGGCAAGTTGATAGGTTTCTTTTATTTTTTTATCTCTAATTTCTAATTCTTCTAATGTCAAATCGGTTGTAATTCCGTTTGCAGTAGCATTTTTATCAACACCTTCTTTTTTTAGAGCATCGGCTTCTGACAAAAATATATCTCCAATTCCGTTTAAATAACCCGATTGAGCTTGATTATAATGTACAAAACTATGGCGATAAAAGAAAAGTGTAATTACAAATACTCCCAAAAGAGCCGTATAACTCCAATTTATTTTGCGAGGTTGCCACAAAACAGGATAGGCTTGAAGGCTTTTTTCTAACAATTCACTAAAATTGACAAAAATATAAATGAAAAAAGCTAAAGCAAAACCAATATTTGAATAAATAATAATATCAGAAAGAATATCAATTAAAGGGTCATTATTTGTAGAAATGACGTACATAATAGTCGAAGTAGCAATCAAAGCCCAACCAATATACAAAAGCAAACCCACAGGACGAGCTGCAAAAAACTTTTTATAATGCTCTTCTCTTCCCACAAATCCCCAAATTCCTAAGACAGTCATTATTAGAAAAATGATAAAAGGAGGGACATAGATAAGCTCCCACGAAACAGCACGAATACTAAAAAAATAAGAATAAACCATGTGAAGAAAGAAAATTACACTCACTATGGCAAAATGTTTTAGAGTACTATTTGAGCCATCAGCCCCACGAGAAACTACCCAATATAAAGCTCTAGGAATTTCTTGTCCATTAAAAATGATAAACAAAAAAGTAAGAGCAATCGCCACCACAACTCCGTGATTTGCCAAATAAAAGACAGGATTATTAAGGGTATTTATTTCTATATCGACCAAAAAGCCAACGGCAATAGTTAGAGATAAAATAATCAGAAAACGCAAAATAAGAGAACCTTTTGCAAAAAATTGAATCAGAAAAGTAACAATTCCAAAGGCTAAAAGAATAATAATAAACCATTTTTTTTCATTTTGCCAGTCCATAAGCCCTTGAATGCCAGCTAATCCATCAACAGCACAATAACTCAAAAATACAGCAAAAACAGCCATTACAATTCCGTACCAATGCACACGCAAATAGGTAGCAGCCGTTAGGATAAGTACCCAAGCAAAGGCAACACTAAAGGCAAAAATATTGGCTGCTGAGTAATTTAGTTTTAAAAATGAAGTAGAAAATGTTTTGTTCAATAAATAACCATCTACTTCGGCAATAAAAGGAAAAAAGACATGTTGAAAACTATCAATCTGTAAAGGAACGGTAGTAAGTTCGCCATTGGTAGTCCAATCAAAAACAGCTTTTTCTCCCAAAATAAAAGCATATAGATAAGTACCCAAAGCAGCAAAAAGCACAAAAATAGAAAGCGTACACAAAATGCGCTCACTTAAAGACCATTTTCTCCAAAAAATTAAATTTTTCATAATAATGTAACTAACAGTTTCCAACTCTCAGTAATAGGCAAGTATATTTATGATATTTTTATACGACACTTGGAAAGTGTCGGCTACTTAAATACAGATAACGAATAGTTTTTTATAAATTATGTTACAAATTTAATCATTTTAATTCTTTATCAACCTCAATGCTTCTTTTTTAATCAAATTACTTAGCTGATATTCATTTTTTTTAACAAAATCAATTACCCAACTTGGATTTGTCCTACTATATTCTCTCAAAACCCAACCAATCGCTTTATTTATAAAAAATTCTTTTGATGGAATGAGTGTCTGAATAATAAAAGTCAATAGATAAGTATCTATTTTTTCTTTATCTTTTAATTGAAATAAAATAGCCGAACGCTGCAACCACATATTTTCAGATTCTAGCCATTTTTTGATATAAAAATCTCTTTCTTCTGGAAATGATTTGAAATATTGATTGACCAATTTTGGAGCTATAAAATCTATTGTATCCCACCACGATTTATTCAAAATCATAAACTCAAAAAGGGCAATATCTTCTTTTTCTAGTTCTTTTTTGTATTTGAAGGCTAATTCTTGTGCAAAGTGCTGATAATCTCGTTGTGGTTTTTGCCATAAAATTTTTACTATTTGAAATGCTTCTGATTTTTTAGGTAAAAATTCTTTACTCAAAAAAGGCTTTTGTAATTCTCTTCTTTGAGGTGTTTTTATTCCAAAATACTCAAACTGATTTCGCATATAGGCTTTTTGCTGTGCTGCAATTTTTGGATTTGCATTACTTTCAAACTCTGATTGTAGGGTTTTTAGGTAGGTTTGCATTTTTTATGATAGATAGTGATTTTAAAATTACAAAAAAAACACTCTATATCCCTCAACGACGGTTTTGAAAATAGTATTACTTTGCCTTTACCCAACTCTCAAACTCTTCCACAGAAAGCGTATTCAATGTTTTTTTCTTCAAAAGACCTCCTTTTTGTGCTACTTTTACGCCCCAGTTGGTGTCTTTCAAACCTTCAGTAGAATGTGCATCTGGACTGATACAGAGCCAAATATTTTTTTGCATCGCATAATCAATCCATTTCCAATCCAAATCTAAGCGATGAGGATTTGCATTTATTTCTATGGCTACATTATTTTCTGCACAAGCATCAATTATTTTTTTGTGGTCAATGGGATAGCCTTCTCTTCTCAAAAGTAGCCTTCCTGTTGGGTGTCCTAAGATTTTTGTATAAGGATTTTGAATTGCTTTTAATAATCTTGCTGTTGCTTTTTCTTCACTCATTCCCAAAACTGAATGCACAGAAGCAATAATTACCTCAAAACCTTTGAGCGTATTCTCATTATAATCCAAACTTCCATCATTCAAAATATCGGATTCTATTCCCTTAAAAATACGAAAAGGAGCTAGTTTTTTATTTAATTCTTCTATTTCTTGCCATTGCTGTTCTACTCTTTCTTTATTGAGTCCTTTTGCATAAAAAGCCGATTGCGAATGGTCGGAAATAACCAAATAAGAATGCCCTAATTTTTGAGCAGCAAGAGCCATTTGTTCTATTGAATTTTGTCCGTCGCTGTATGTCGAATGATTATGAATTGTTCCCTTTAAATCTTGAAGTTGCAAAAGGTCATTTTGGTCATTTTCTTTTATCCATTTCCATTCGCTTAAATTATTTCTTAGTGGGGCAGGAATAAAATTACAACCTATTTTTTGATAAATTTCTTCTTCCGAACTTGCTTTTTGATAAGAAGCCGAAAGCAAAGAAGATTCTAAATGATTTGGGTTATTTGAAGAATAATCAAGATGAGAAAGTGAAGACGATTCTCTCAAAAGTTTGCCATAAAAATTTTCATTTTCTGTAAAATGAATTTCTAATTTCAAATCAATTTCATCAAAATTTCCTCTCCAAAGAAAGGGTGAACTATTTTTTGTATCACAACTAATTCCGTCCAAATTATTCAAAAAATCAAAGGCATTTTTGGTTGTCTTGTCTTCTTTCAAAATGCTGACAAAAGAAATTGTATCAATAACTGGTTGGTGTCTTTTGGCTTGTCCTGCCACATTTATTTTTTCAATAAAATCTTGATTTTCTAAATTTTGAAGAATATAATCAGAATACTGAAAAGCTATATTTATACGCTGTTTGCCTTCTTGTTTTTCTAAAAATTCTATTTGATTAGCAATATTTTGAGCTGTCTTTTTTCCAAAACCTTTTGTTTTTTCTAATGAACCATCTTTAGCAGCTTGGTATAAATCCTTTACAGTTTCAATTTCTAACTCTGTCCAAATAAGACGAATTTTTTTTGCTCCCATTCCTTTAATATTGAGCATTTCGAAAACTCCTTTTGGCGTTTGTTCTATCAGTTCATCTAATTCTTTAAAACTTCCATTTTCTAATAATGAAAGAATTTTATCACTCATATTCTGACTAAAACCCAAATCTACAAGTTGCTTTTGAGATAATTCGGCAGCCACTTCATTTAGATTTTCTAAGCGTGTTGCTGTTCCTGTATAAGAACGAACTTTGAAAGAATTTTCGTTGTGAAGTTCTAATAAAGAACCTGTCATTTTGAAGGCTTTAGCAAGTTGTTTGTTTGTCATTTTTATTTTATCTGAATGGTCGATGAAAAATACAAATATACTATAAAATATATTTTATGTTATGTTATTTCACATCTTCTATATTTGACGATTTTTCTAATTTAAACCCTATCAAAAGCATGTCGTCAATTTGTATATTTTTTCCTTGCCAGTTATCTATTTTCTCTTCTAATTCTGCTTTTTGAGTAGAAAAAGGAAGTTGATGTATATCTATTAATAATTGATTTAAACGTTTGGGCATAAATTTTTTACTTTCCTTTCCTCCAAATTGATCTTGAATGCCATCTGAACAAAGATAAAAAGTGGTAGGAGAATCTATAAATATTTTATGTAATGTAAACTCTTGCCCTTTGAAATATTGAGTTGCTCCTCCAATAATAATTTTATCTCCCTTAATTTTGTTTAATTTTCCTTCTTTAAAGTATATTAAAGGTTGTTTTGCACCTGCATACTCTAGATAGGGTGTTTCTAGTGAAAAATCTATCATGCACAATGAAATATCCATTCCATCATTATTTGTATTTTTTTTCTGTTTTAATGTTCTAGTTATTTCAGTTTTTAATTCATTTAATATTTTATCTGGACGAACTATATTTTTGGCGTGAATAATTTGATGTAGTAAATCATTTCCTATCAAAGACATAAACGCTCCAGGTACTCCATGCCCTGTACAATCTACAGATGCAAAAAATACTTTACTTCTTTTTTTAGAAAAATAATAAAAATCTCCTGAAACAACATCTTTAGGACGAAAAAAAATCATACTTTTAGGTAGTACTTCTTTAATTTCTGAAATGCTTGGTAATATTGCACCTTGAATTTGTTTAGCATAACTAATACTTGATGTGATATTTTTATTTTTCCTTTCTATAATTAAATTTTGTTTCAACAATGAATTTCTTTGCATTTCGACTTCTTCTTGTTTTTGCAAAAGTTCTTCATTTTGTGTCATAATTTCATCTTTTTTTTCTTGAAGTTGTAAAGTACGTTCTTTTACTTTCATTTCTAATACTTCTTTCTGTTCTTTAATTATCTTTATATTTTCAGCTTGTATCACTTCTTTTTCTCTTCGAATAACATTCATTCTATCTCCTAAAGCAAGTGAAAACATCCAGACTTCTAAAGCTACACCAAAGTAAAGCACATTACGTGTGTAAGGATTAAAAGGTAAGTATCCATAAAGTACTAACAAAAAGATAAAAACTCCAATTATCATGAATGTCCAACCAAGAGCGTAAAAACGAGCTTGTTTATCCTTTTTCAAAGCATAGTAGTAAGCTGTAATTAGACAAGTAATATAAAGAAGGAAAAAAATACCTTGAAAGGCTGTAACTATATTTTGTATTTTAAAGCCTACAAGAGATAAAACAGGAAATACTCCTACAATAAAAAATAATTGCCCTAAAATAATTCGTTTAGCAATTATTCCTTTGTTTTTATTTAGGTTGAGATAACGAATGCAAAAAAGACCTACAAAAAGATAAGCGAAAGAATGCCATACCAAAAAATGCCTATGTATCCAATATTTATCTATAAATCCAAAATCTAAGTATTGAATAAAAGGGTAACCATTGGCATACGTCATAGAAATTAACATCATAAACAAATAACCAATATAATACCCATACACCCTGTCTTTAGTAGCAAAAAGCAGAAAGCTATTATATAGAATCATGATGAGCATAATTCCAACAAAACCTGCTGTTAGATAATCATTTATAACCTTATTTTTTGATAAAGAGCGTATTGTTCCTACATAAAGAGGAAGTTCGAAAGTTAATCCTTCCTCCACTCTTATATAATATGTTTTGACTTTGTTGTCTTTTGCTTTGTTAAGAGGAAACCAAAATAAATTTACTTGATAAAGTTTTGTTGTATCATCATATATTGAGCCTGTTGTATGAGATTGGTAATCATTATTTGGGCTATAAAACTCTATTCTCCAAGGGTATGTTGTTGCTACTTCTAGCCAGCTATCTTCTATACTTGTATTTTTAGTTTCTATTTTAAACCAGAAAGCACTTGTTGTTCCTGGTCTTGTAAAAACATCTTTTTTATTCTTTTTAAATAAGGCTTGTTTTTCTTCTGATAAGATTTCTTTTATAGTCCATTTTGTATCCTTATCTTCTAAGTAAGTTACTTTTTTTCCAATCTGTAAAAGCTCTTCTTTATCTGCTAAAGAAATAACAGTATTTTGAGCTTTTATAGAGGTAAAAAAAAACGCTCCAAAAAACATTACTGTTAAAAAAAAATATTTCATATAATAAAATTAATTTATTATCAGAAGTTGTTTAAAAATAGACAAGCTGTGTTTTGTGGCACACAGAATATGGATAAAAGTTTCCTTTTTAAACAACTTCTCAGTTATTATGCTCATTGTCCAAATTTATTAACTTTATGCAAAAAACACAAAAAATTTAGGATTTATTTTTTATTTGCAATAATTGTGCTTAAATTTTACTTTCTATAATTATTAAATTTGAAATTTAATAAAAATCTACTATCTGAATTTCACTTTTCTTGCTATTAAAAAATACAAAGCTATCATTGAGAAAACAAGTACAATTATTATTAATAGCAAAGTTTCAATAAAAATATTTTGAAACAAGTAGTCTTTTAATAATTCTGGTATTGATTCTCTATTACTAATATACCATAATTCTTACAAATTACATGAAACATAAACGCTTACTTCTTATTATTTCATTTGCTCTTACTTTAATTTTACCTTTAATTACCTCTTTAATAAAGTGGAATGGTTTTCCACCAGGGTATGGGCTTTTTCCTGCTCAGAAAGTAATGAATGACCCTTCGTTCAGTTTGGTATATTTCATTATTGCTTGTGTCATAGCATTATTTATTACTCTTTTTTTACTTTTTCCTAGACTTTTCGGGTTCAAAAAATATAATCCAGACACACCAACTCCTCCCAAAGTAAGTTATCCTTTTTGGTTTTACCCTTCTTTAGTTGTTATGTTGATTAGTTGGTTTTTGATGTGGGCAAGAATAGAAGTTTTATATCCAATAGAAGAGTTTACATTTGTACCTCTGTGGTGGGGTTTTATTTTAGTACTAGATGGAATTGTATATAAGAGAAACGGAGGTGTTTCTTTAGTTTCATCTAAACCTATGACCATGAAATTATTAGCTGTAACCTCTGCATTTAGTTGGTTTGTATTCGAATACCTCAATTTTTTTGTTATCGAAAATTGGTACTACCCAAATGATAAGGTTTTCTCTAACTTTGGAAATATTGCGTGGCAATTAATTTCTTACACAACTGTTTTACCTGCTATTTTTGAATGGTATTCTCTTTTAAAGACATTTAAAAAGTTAAATAATTATTACAAAAAAGGAATTACAATTTCATTCTCTCGTACTTTTTATTGGATTATCTTGATAACTGGTTTCATACTACTTCTTTTAATGGGTTATTTTCCTTTTTTACTTTTTTGGGTATTATGGATGGGGTTGATTCCTGTTTTAGGAGGTGCAATGAGCATTGGAAAATTTTGGAATCCCTTTACTCCCATTTCCGAGAAGGGAGATTGGTCATTTATCATTTTAATGGCTCTTTCATCTTTAATTAATGGTTTTATTTGGGAGTTTTGGAATTTTGGAAGTGAGTGGTTTCATGATTATGCTCCTACAAACCCTAATTATTGGAAATATTCTATTCCCTATTTAGATGTCATTCATTTATTTTCTGAAATGCCTCTTTTAGGTTATTTTGGATACTTATTTTTTGGTATTATATTTTGGATGATGTGGCTTCTAATAGCCTATATTATTGGATTTAATCCTTCTATAAAACTAAATAATCAAAATTAATATGCTAAAAAACATGCTCCAAAACCAAAAAAAATATAATATTCCTTTAGTTATTTCAACAGTTTGTTGTGTCGCTTTATTACTTATTCGAAATATTATTGTAGGAAATAAAGATTATAATTTTTTATTGTGGAATTTATTTTTGGCTATTATTCCTTTTATAATTGCTTTTTTATTAGAGTCTAATTACAAAAAATTTAATAAGCTAACCTTGTTACTAGGAGGCTTTTTTTGGCTATTATTTTACCCCAATGCACCTTATATGGTAAGCGATTTAATACATGTAAATAAAACAAGTTCTATTGTTTTATATGATACATTAATAATATTTTCCTTATCTACCTTAGCTTTATTTTTTGGTTTCTATTCTTTAAAATTAATCTACATTGTTATTAAGAAAAGCAGGAATCACAAATTTGCTTTATCAATTATGTGCTTTTCTATTTTACTAAGTAGTTTTGGAATTTTTCTAGGAAGAATACTTCGTCTTAACTCTTGGGATATATTTACAAAGCCCATTCAAACATTAATTTTAATTTTTGACCATCTTTTTCCAATTACTAAAAACCCTACTACATACTTAATTATAATACTATTTAGTTTTGTACAATTTATGGTTTTATATTTAGTACAAGGTTTCAAGCATACTGAGTAATCATTTTTTTGGTGATTCTTAAAAAATAATCTTGCTAATTTAACTCATACCCTATCATAGATTTAGGTATTAATTATTTTAAATTGGCAAGATTTTTTCCTTATATCTTTTGATAATTTTGTAAATTTAATGTTCAAAATTAATCTTTATACCAAAGAATTACCTCATTTATTAAAAATATAGATAAAATTATGAAAACTCGTTTTACATCTACTCATATTTTTTCACTTTTGCTTTCTGCTTTTGGAATAGCTATTCTAATCTTGGGAACTGGTTTTTTTCCTGCTTCTTCAAATGAGGAATATGAAAATATTCAACTTAGAAACAAAAATACAAACCCTTATACTTTTTTATTGTCTTCTCATTTGTTCAAAACCCAACAAGATACAACAGGAATGGTCTTTGTTCAGGGAGGTATTTTTAATATGGGAAGTACTGTTTTTGAAAATGAAATGCCTATTCATGAGGTAGAATTAGATGATTTTTATATTGGAAGATATGAAGTTACAGTAAAACAATACCGAGATTTTTGTGAAGAAACTGGAAGAGATATGCCAAAAGAACCAATGTGGGGTTGGAATGACGCACACCCAGTAGTAGGTGTAACATGGGATGATGCCAGCCAATATGCAAAATGGGCAGGAAAACGACTGCCTACCGAAGCTGAATGGGAATATGCAGCACGAGGAGGAATAAAAACACAACATTACACGTATTCTGGAGCAAATTATGCCGAAGTAGTAGGTTGGTTTGAAAGAAATTCGGTAGAAATGGTACAACCTGTTGGACTCAAAAAGCCAAACGAATTGGGAACATATGATATGTCTGGAAATGTTTGGGAATGGTGTTCTGACCATTATGGACGCTATCGTCAAGGGCGTACAAAAAATCCTGTTGGCATTGTACAAGGTCTGAATCGTTGTATTAGAGGTGGAAGTTGGTTTGGAAATAAAGGAAATCTACGCATTGCAAATCGCTATTATAATCCTCAAGGTTTTGGTAGTAATTTGATTGGTTTTAGGGTGGTAATGGATAAATAAAATCAGTAATCAGTAATCAGTAATCAGTAATCAGTAATCAGTAATCAGTAATCAGTAATCAGTAATCAGTAATCAG
>CAKZOK010000085.1 GCA_937136415.1 uncultured Cytophagales bacterium
ACAGAACACGGTTTGCAAATTTGTCTTACAATATAGTAGTACAAGATTCTACGTAACTCCAGTCAATTAATTAAAATCAATTTTCAGAATTATTTTATTTTGCTATATATTGAAAATGACTTATTATAGTCGTATGGTCAAGATTATTCTCTTTATTTTTTAGAGAAAATTGTATATAAAATTGTAGATATTATGGATTTTGATAGCTAATTTTTTACTCTAAAGAGTGAATTAGTTTAAATTCATAATAAATGAACAATTCAGTTATACAATCTACAAATTTAGCTTCAATAAAACGATTATGAAAGGTTTTTTTTGATAAATTTTCAGAAAAATATACAACCGTCGTTGAGATTTTGCCAGCAAGGAGATTTTAATTATTACTTCACTAATCGTATTCCTGTGTATTGCCATCGTTTGTCTGCGTGAAAAAAATTGCGATAAGTGGGTCTTGAATGATTTGGTGCAGTGGCTTCCGAACTTCCACGCAAAACCATCTGATTTATCATAAATTTTCCGTTGTATTCTCCTAAAGCACCTTCGTCTTTTTCAAAATTTGGATAAGGCTGATATGCCGAGCGTGTCCATTCCCAACGTTTGCCCCATTCAAAAAACTGATTTGCAATTTCCCATTCTTGTTCGGTTGGGAGGCGCATATTTTTGAACTGTGCAAAGGCTTCGGCTTCGTAAAAACTGATATGGCACAAAGGCGCATCTAAATCTAGTTTTTGTAAGCCGTTTTCAGAATTATTAAAATCATAAATATACCACTCCTCATTATTACTTGTATTATTTTCTTTATTTTCTTTAAACCAATACAAAGGAGCTTTCAAATTATTTTGCTTTACAAAATCCCAGCCTTCGGCAAGCCAAAAATTGAAATTTTGGTAGCCTCCTGCATCAATAAATTCTAAATATTCTCTATTGGTTATAAGGTTTTTTGCAATTTCAAATTTTTCTACAAAAACACGATGAACGCCTTTTTCATTGTCAAAATAAAATTCATTATTTATAGTTTTTTCATTTTCTGACTGAAAGCCAATTTGATAAATTCCTTCTTTTATTTTTATAAACTCCTCGTAATTTTCTTGTTTTGCATTATGAAATGTAAAATCTTGAATAGGCATTTTTATGGCAGGAAATAATGGATTATTTCCCAAAACATATTTTATATCTGTAACCAATAATTCTTGATGCTGTTCTTCGTGATTTAGACCAATAAAAAGGCGTTTTTTTATTTCTGCTTCTGTTTCTGAATCAAAATTATTATTCTCATTGTTTGTAATCAACTCTTCAAAAAATAGAGAAAGTGAGCTATCTACATATTTTCTATATTCATAAATTTCTTTTGTCGTTGGGCGAGTAAGGTTTCCTCTATCGGTTCTCAAAACACGTTTTCCGACAGTTTCATAATAACTATTGAATAAATAATTATATTCTTTATGAAAAATTTCATAATTTTTGAGATAAGGAACAAGTAAAAATGTTTCGAAAAACCACGTCGTATGTGCCAAATGCCATTTGGTCGGACTTACATCTGCCATCGGCTGCACTACAAAATCTTCGGGCTGCAAATCTTGACAAAGTGAAAGCGTTCTTTGTCTAGTTTTTTTGAATTTTGAATGTAGGTTTTTGTAGAAATTGTCGCTCGTGATGACACGAGCAACGGTAGGATTTTCTTTTGTAGTTTGCATAATTGAAAGTTTTGTATGGTAATTTTATTGTTTTTTGACTTTGACAGTCCTTTCACAAGGCTGTCAATAGTTTAAAAAAATAAGCACTTTGCGCCAAACTATTGTCAGAGTTCTTTTGGATTACCAAAAAACTACTGACAAAGTTTTTATGAACATGCCCTGTAACACTCATTACTCTATACTGCATGAAGAGGTAATTGTTTTGCTAGAAGTCAATCCAAAAACGAATAGTATTTTTGCGACTTTACTTTTTATATTTTAACCAAAGAATTTATCATCTTCCCAGTTATCTACATTTGTCAGAATATAATTTGAAATTCTTTGATATGATTTTTCATTTCTAATAATATGGTCATGAAATCTAAACTGCCACTCCGACTCTAGCCCTAATCTATTTACATTTTTTGTTACAGCAGATTTATAACTTCCTATAATAGAAGAAACTGTGTTTTTTCCCTGCCCTTCTTCCAGACGCTTCTCAACAGGCATTCTATTATCATTTTCTATTTCTTCAATTTCTTTCTTTGGCTTATCCAAAATAAGAACTCCATGTACATGATTCGGCATAACGATAAACTCTCCCAACTCTACAAAAGAATGATGAAAAGGGATTTGATGCCATAAAACATCTGCTATCACTCCAGCAGATGATAAACTCATTTTTTTATTTTCTATCTTTCCAAAAAAATGCTGTCTGTCCTTTGTACAAATGGTAATGAAATACGCACCATTCCAACCGTAATCCCACCATTCAGCACGTATAGACTTGCGATGCTTTTTATTTGAATTGTTCATTTTCTATTTTTTTAAATTATAGGCAAAAAACATGCAATATTTTTTAAAATAGCAGGCAAAAAACATGCAATATTTTTTAAAACCAGCAGGCAAAAAACATGTAATATTTTTTAAACCAACAGGCAAAAGGCATGCAATATTTTTTAAACCAACAGGCAAAAGGCATGCAATATTTTTTAAACCAACAGGCAAAAAACATGCAATATTTTTTAAAATAGCAGGGAAAAGGCATGCCTTTTCCCTGCTATTTTATTATCAATACAAAATACGAAAACGAATTGTATCTTCAATATTTTTGAGTTCTTGAATTACTTTTTCGTTATATTTTTGGTCAATATCTGTAATTACATAACCAATTTTCTCATTTGTTTTGAGATATTGCCCTACAATATTTACTTCATTTTTGGCAAAAATCTGATTTATCTTAGCCAAAATACCAGGGACATTTTTATGAAGGTGCATCAAACGATGAGCATTTTGAAGTTTTGGAAGCTGTAATTCTGGAAAATTAACACTAGAAAATGTATTTCCTGCATTGATATAATCCACCATTTTATTAGGAACAAATTGGGCAATATTTTGCTGCGCCTCTACCGTACTGCCTCCCACGTGTGGCGTAATGATAAGATTTGGAAGCTGGCGAAGCTCTGAAACAAACTCTTCTTGATTGTTTTTTGGTTCTTTTGGATAAACATCAACACCTGCACCCAAAATTTTTCCACTTTTAAGATTTTCTACCAAAACAGGAATATCAACTACTTTTCCACGAGCCAAATTCATAAAGACAACACCATCTTTCATTAAAAAAAACTCCTCTTTTCCAATCAAATTATTATTTTCTACCCTTCCATCTACATGAAGCGAAACTACATCAGCAATGCTCAAAAGCTCTTCCAAAGAGTTACACGGAGTAGCATTTCCTAAGGCAAGTTTGTCCATAATGTCATAAAAATAAACTTTCATTCCCAAGGCTTCTGCGACCACAGAAAGCTGCGAACCAATATTTCCATAGCCAATAATTCCCAGCTTTTTCCCTCTAATTTCGAAACTATTTGTTGCCGATTTGTTCCATTTTCCTGTGTGCATTTCCATCGTACTTTTCGGCACACCACGCATAAGCATAATCATTTCTCCGATGGCAAGCTCTACAACACTCCTTGTATTGCTATACGGCGCATTGAAAACCACAATTCCTTTATCCTGACAAGCATCTAAATCAATTTGATTTGTTCCGATACAAAATGCCCCAACTGCCAAAAGCCTATCAGCTTGCTCTATTACTTTGGAAGTCAGATTAGTTTTGGAACGAATGCCCAAAATAGAAACACCTTTTATTTTTTCAATTAATTCATCTTCATTCAAAGCACTCGAAAGCAATTCTACTTGGTAGCCTTCTTTTTGCATCATTTCTTTAGCAGAAGAATGTATATTTTCGAGCAATAATACTTTTATTCTGTTTTTTGGATACGAAATATTGCGAGCTAGTTTGTTTTCATACAAAAACTCATCAAGATTTTGTGCTTCTTTGTCGGCTTTATCTACTACTTTTTCACGCTTTACATTTTCTGTAAAAGCATAAAACTCGTTTGCCAAACCTGCTTCTTTTATTTCATAATCGGTGTAGCCATCACCAATTACATAAATATCGCCTTGTAAATTGAGATTTTTGAGCAGTTTTACTTTTCCATTATCTTCCGACAAAACATTATTTGCATCAAAGCCTTTTATTTTTCCATCTTCATCAAACTCAAATTCATTGGCATAAATATTTTCATTTTTTATTCCAAATTTTGTAACAATCGGAACAATAAAATCTTTAAAACCACTAGAAACAATCAAAATTGTATCTTTATATGTATCAAAAAAATTCTGATTTCTTTTGAAAGATTCAGATACTTTTTCGCTAAGTTTTTCGATAAGCTCTGGCAAATGTTTTTTGTTTGCTTCCAAAATTGCAATTCTTTTGTGCAAAGACTCTCTAAAAGAAAGATTTCCGTCCATGGCTTGGTCGGTCAGAGATTGAATTTGAGAAAGACGCTCACTTTTTTCTGGGTGATTTTGTAATGCAATTTGGCAAAGTTCGTCCATTGCTTCTACTTTTGTAAAAGTGCTGTCAAAATCTATGATGAAATATTTTTGCTTTTCTGTTTTGTTTGATATGGGATTCATATACTAATTGAAATGAAGATAATTTGATTTCTTAGAATGTTGTTTTGTGTGTAATTGTGATAGCACTAAGTTATGAAAAATTAAATTATCGTTTCTTATAAAACTAAATTTTCAAATTATACGTAAATTTGTATTCTATTTTATTTCTCGTAATTTTTAATTCGTAATTGACTAATGGCAGAAACATTAACTATCTCATCGACAGCTACAAAAGCTGAAAAATATCAAGAACTTATCCCACAAATAAAGGCTCTTACTTCCATTGAAAGCGACCTTACAGCAAATCTTGCCAACATTGCAGCAGCTTTAAAATATGGAATGGACTTTTTTTGGGTCGGATTTTATCGTGTAGAAACAAACAATTCTAGCGACTTTGACAATCAAGTTCTTATTTTAGCTCCCTTTCAAGGTCCTTTGGCGTGTACTCGTATCAAATATGGAAAAGGAGTTTGTGGAAAATCGTGGCAAGACAAAGCAACAATTTTGGTAGAAGATGTAGAAAAATTTGAAGGGCATATTTCTTGTAGCTCTTTTTCAAAATCTGAAATAGTTTTACCTTTAAGAAACCAAAACCAAATTTTAGGCGTTTTGGATGTAGATAGCCAAGAATTAAATACTTTTGATAAAACAGACGAAAAGTATTTAGAAGAAATGTTGACTTTTTTATATTAATATAAACACA
>CAKZOK010000086.1 GCA_937136415.1 uncultured Cytophagales bacterium
ATAGAACAAGAATTTCTATAAATGATTATGCGCTCTTTAAAGATGAAATTACCTTTTTATCTGATAAAACAACAATAACTAAAGAGCGTACTTTATGGGAAAATAGTAACCCAAAGTTTAGAGGTGTTTTGTTAATGGCAATAAAAAAACAGATTAAAAAAATAAAATCCGAGAGTTTATCTAAAAATCAAAAAGCAGTAAAAGAAATCAAATTGAACGATAAACTGGAAGATATAGAAATTAATTTGATATTTCAGTTTTTAAAAGATATAGAAACTATTGATTTGAGAGATACAGCAATAGAAAATTTAGAAATACTTACTTTTTTTGAAAAAATAGAAGTTCTGTCTATTAGTGAAAATCCTATAATGACTTTAGATGGAATCGAAAATTTAAAAAAGCTAAGAAAGTTATTTTGCATTAATACAAAAATACAAACATTAGAAAATTTGAAGAATTGTAAGAATTTACAAGAACTTTATTGTGCCAAAAATCAAATTAAGAGTTTGGAATATCTATCTGAAAATGAAAAATTAGGTTTGATAAATTGTAGAAAAACATTAATCAAGAAAGAAGAAGTAGATAAATTCTTAATTGAGAAACCTAGCTGTAAAGTCATTAGAAAAAGTTTTTTGTTTTGATTTAAAACAAAAAAAGGAATTTGATAAAAAATATCAAATTCCTTTTTTTTAATAAAATAAAAGAATTTATCTCACAAATAAAAGTTCACGATACTTAGGAAGTTGCCACATTTCATCATCTACAAATTGTTCTAACTTATCAGTTTCATAACGAATTTTGTCAAAATAAGGCTTTATTTTGTTACAGTATGCCCCTGCGCTTTTTTCTGTTTCCAAAAGATTTGCTTTTTTGCGTTCGTTTATCATTTCTTTTACCAATTTGGTTGCTTTGTTGATATGTTTCGAAATTCTACGAGCTGTATCAGTTATCATTTCCAAATCATCATCTAATCCTACTTTTTGCATTTTGTGGATAGTTTCCGTCAAAGTTCCCAAATATTTCATTGCCGAAGGAATAACGTGATTTATAGTCAAATCGCCTATCAAACGAGATTCAATCTGAACTTGACGCAAATAATTTTCTAAATGAATTTCTTGACGAGCCTCAATTTCGTGTTCTGTAAGAATGGCATTATCTACAAATAATTTTTTACCTTTTTTGCTAAGGTTTGCAGAAAGAGCCTCTGGAGTAGTACGAAGGTTGGAAAGACCACGTTTTTTGGCTTCTTTTTCCCAATCTTCACTATAATTATTTCCTTCAAAACGAATGGCTTTTGATTCTTTGATATAACGACGAAGAACATTAACAATAGCTAATTCCCTTTTTTCGCCTTCTTTTTCCAATTTTTCTACCTCTGCATGAAATTTGGTAAGCTGGTCTGCTACTGCCGTATTGAGAACCATCATCGGAAGCGAACAATTTGCAGTCGAACCAACAGCACGAAATTCAAATTTATTTCCTGTAAAAGCAAAAGGCGAAGTACGGTTTCGGTCTGTATTATCCAATAAAATTGGTGGAATTTTGTCAATACCTAATTTGATATACATATTATCTCCTTTTCCAACCTGTACTTTTGCATTTTCTTCCAATTCATTCAAAACCTTATCAAGTTGAGAACCCACAAAAACAGAAATAATAGCTGGAGGAGCTTCATTTGCCCCCAAACGATAGTCATTCGAATCAGAAGCAATACTGGCACGAAGCAAATCGGCATGTTCGTGAACAGCTTTGATTGTATTTACAAAAAAGGCTAAAAACTGCAAATTTTCTTTTGGCTTATTCGAAGGAGCTAACAAATTTTTTCCTGTATCCGTACTCAATGCCCAGTTGTTGTGTTTTCCACTTCCATTAACACCTTGAAATGGTTTTTCATGGAAAAGAACTTTCAAATTATGGCGTTCTGCCACTCTACTCATCACGTCCATCAAAACCATATTGTGGTCGACGGCTACGTTCACTTCTTCAAATTGAGGCGCACACTCAAACTGTGCAGGTGCAACTTCATTATGGCGAGTCGTAATTGGAATACCTAATTTCAAAGATTCAATTTCAAAATCTTGCATAAATGCCTTTACTCTTGAAGGAATCGAACCAAAATAATGGTCGTCTAATTGCTGACCACGAGCAGGTGCATGGCTCAAAACAGTACGACCACCAAGCATCAAATCATGACGAGCATAAAAAAGCGATTTGTCCACTACAAAAAATTCTTGTTCAACTCCCAAAGTAATCGTAACCTTATTTACGTTTCTATCAAAAAGACGGCAAACATTTGTCGCAGCACGATTCAGAAGGTCAATAGAGCGAATTAAAGGCGTTTTGTGGTCTAGTGCTTCGCCTGTATAAGAAACAAAAAGCGACGGAATACAAAGCGTTTTGCCTCCTCCACTTTCTACAATAAAAGCAGGAGAAGAGGGGTCCCACGCTGTATAGCCACGAGCTTCGAAGGTTACACGAAGTCCACCACTCGGAAAAGAAGACGCATCTGGTTCTTGCTGAACAAGTGTTGAGCCTTTAAATTCTTCTAACGGAGTTCCTTCTGCATTTGGGCGAAAAAACGAATCGTGTTTTTCTGCACTCGTCCCACGAAGAGGCTGAAACCAATGCGTATAATGCGTAACTCCGTTTTCGATAGCCCACGCTTTCATTCCAGAAGCCACAGCGTCGGCAAGGTCAGTATCAATTTTCTGACTTTTTTCAATGGCTAGATTGAGATTTTTGTAAGTTGTAGAAGACAAATAACGCTGCATTGCCTTATCATTAAAAACATTTACTCCAAAATAATCAGAAATACGACTTGCAGGAGGAGTTACTTTTACTTCTGGACGGTTTTTGGCTTCTTTGAGAGCTTCGAAACGAATGTGTGACATACTATTTGTAATGAAAAATTTGAAGAGATTAGAAAAAATATTTAGAAAGCACGAAAGAAAGTGTTAATGCTTGGTTTTTTATAGACTTTTTTGAATTAAAATGATTTTTTGAATAAAACAGCCTTTTATTATAGGTCAAATGTAGTTGTTTTTTGTCAATTTATAGTAATTAGCTTTATAAATTAACCTATTTTTGTTGTTTTGTTAATATTAGAATTTTTGTTGCAACTTATTGAAGTTGTTTAAGGTAGGCTGTTCAGAATTTGAAAAATTCCTCCTAGAGTTTTAACACTTTTTTAAGTAATGAAAAAAAATGAAAAGCTGTGAAAAAATTAAATTTTAGGCTACATTATTTTGAAATTTTAATTGTTTTGAAAAGAGTAGTACACTTTTAAATGTCTATAAATCAAATAATGTTCTCTGAGAGTTTTTGTACTTAGCCAATTATCTTGTATTTTAAATTGGTTTATAATTGTAGGTCTGACCAGCTTAAAATATATATTTAAAGCTCAAAAAATGCACAAAAACGTCATAGAAAAGCAATCGTGATAATGTTTATTATTTTCCCATTTCAATCACTTTTTTAGCAATATCTTTTGCAGCATCAGGGCGAGCAAAAGTTCTGATATTGTTCTTTAATTTTTCTTGTTGATTTTCATCATTCAAAACATAAATAAGTGTCGGAATAAGTCTTTCATTTGCCTCATTATCTTTTATAAGCATAGCAGCATCTTCTTTGGCAAGAGCCATTGCATTTTTTGTTTGGTGGTCTTCGGCTACATTTGGTGAAGGAATCAAAATGGCAGGTTTTTCGACCAAAGTAAGTTCAGAAATTGTCAAAGCACCAGCACGCCCAATCACAATATCAGCGCATTGATATGCCTTTTTCATATCATAAATAAAATCACTTACAAAAATATTTGGGTGGTTTAAGAGGTTTTTATTTTTTAATTTGGTTTTTATTGAATCAATATAAAACTTTCCAGTTTGCCAAATAAGCTGAAAATCATGTTCAAAAATTGTTTCTATTCCATTCAAAATAGCTTCATTGATGATTTTTGCACCACCACTTCCACCCATTACCAAAATAGTTTTTTTATTTTGAGTAAGATTAAAATAATCAAAATCAGTTTGAATTGAGTTAGGCAAATTTTTCAAATCCGAACGAACAGGGTTTCCTGTAAATTGTATTTTAAGCTTTGGAAAATAATTTTCCATATTTGGATATGCCACACAAATTGCATCTACTTGACGTGAAAGAATTTTATTTGTAATGCCTGCATGCCCATTTTGTTCTTGAATTAATGTTGGGATATTCATGGCTGAGGCAACTTGCAAAACAGCCCCACTGGCATAGCCACCCGTTCCGACCACAACATCAGGTTTAAACTCTTTGATAACTTTTTTTGCTTGATTGAGGCTTCCCAAAAGACGAACAGGAAATTTTAAATTTTCTAAGATATTTTTAGGAGAAAAACTGCGTTGCAAACCACGGATAGGCAAACCAATAACACGATAGCCAGCCTTGGGTACTTTTTCCATTTCCATTTTTCCTTCTGCTCCAACAAACAAAATTTCTGTATTCGGATTAATTTCTTTGAGAGCGTTGGCAATAGCAATTCCGGGGTAAATATGCCCACCTGTTCCTCCTCCACTTATGATTATTCGCACGATAATTTGGTTTTTTTGATGAATTATAATTAATTGTACAAAATTAATCAATATTATTTTTCTTTGTAGCGTATAAAAATATATGCTAACCTTTGAGTTAGGAGGTAGTTATTTTCTGAAAGCTAAAGCATTTGGTACGCCTATTCAGACGCTAAAGCACATGCTACCTTATTATATAGAAATAATAAGTGTTTTTAAAGTATTGATAATCAATAGGTTAAATACCAAGCTCACGTTAAATACAAGTGGTTTTTACAAAACTGTTTGCAAAATTTGATTATGTAGGAGTGTAATATAATTTGAAAGAAAAACAAAAATTGTATTTCTTTGATTATATTTGTCTTTGTTCTAAATAATCAGTTATTCAATATTTAAAAATAAAACTATAATTTTATGAAAAAAACAAATTATATTTCGTTTGCTATCTGTTTTTCTTTATTAGTAAGTACTACTTTTTTTTTATCTTCTTGTGATAATAAACCCAAAGAAGAAAATATAGAAACAATTTCGGAAGAAGAACAACAAGAACAACAAGATGAAGCATTTTGGAAAGCAGCAGATGAGGCTATGTTGGATACAGATACCATTGCTTTGCCTAACAAACTTACAATGTTGAATGATAGTGTTGCTGTAAGTTGGAATCGTCTTTTGTCTGCCGAACGTGAAAAAGATGATATGCTACAAAAATTAGTTCGTGAGGCTCGTTATGTAGAGGGATTGAATGGAAAAGAATTGATAGACAAATTAGAAGTAGAAAGAAAAACTCTTTTAAAATTGCGTTATAATGAAAAAACAATGCAAAATGCCAAAACAATGGATGCTTATGATAAAAAACTAGCTGATATTCAGACTCTTGTGAAGCAAATAAAAGAAAATAATCCAGAAATTGAACGCTACCCAATTCCATATTCTGTCATTACTTATTTTTCAGAATTGGATAATACAGATTTTATGTTGCGTAAAAATTATACAGATTATGCTACTGAGTTGAATACTCTTTTGAAAGTTAAAAAAGACCAAATCCCTGCTTTAGGAGAGGAATTTGTAAAGATAAAAGCAGCACCAAAATTTGAGTACGGTGATTTGAATTAAACTTTTAAGCATTATTTTAGTTTTAATTTAGGAATAGTTATTGCAAATTTGAGTGTATAAATACTTTACACAAATTAATCTTGTGGATATAAATTAAATGTTATAATTCCAAAATCTATTCCTAAATTTATTATTATTATTCCTAATTAAATCATGAAAAAAATATATTCTCAAACATCTTCTTACTTTTCATCTTTGACTAAATTAAATAAATCGCCTCTTCGAATGCTTCTCATTTTGTTAGCTTCTGTTGGCTTTCTTGTTTTTTCAACTTCAGCATTTATGACTTATCAAAATGGAAATAGAGTAGCTATGCTTTCTAATGTTACTTTCAAAAAAGGAGAAAAAATTTCGTATTTGGTACATTATGGATTTATCAATGCTGGCGAAGCTGTTGTAAAAGTGGATAATAATTTTCATAATGTAAATGGAAATAGCTGTTATAAAGTTGATGTAGAAGGAAAATCAGTGGGTGTTTTTGCTTGGACAACCGATGTAGATGACAAATGGAGTTCGTATATTGATAGAAAAAAACACATTCCACGTAAGTTTTATAGAAAAATAAAAGAAAATAAATATAGAAAAGAGGAAACGGTTATATTTAATCATGCAGGCAAACAAGCAAACGTAAAATATAAAAAAAGAAATGATAAAAATTGGACAAGAAAAAACTATCCAATTCCGACAAACGTTCAAGATATGATTAGTGGATATTATTTTTTGCGTAGAGTAGATTATGAAAAATTAACCAAAAATGAAATTATCCGAATGGACGCTTTTTTTGAAGATTCGGTATATGATTTTAAGGTGCGTTATATTGGAAAAGAAATAATTAAAACCAAACTAGGCAAAAAACAAACTTTTGTAATGAGTCCAATCATGCCAGAAAATGGTCTTTTTAGTGGAAAAGAAGCTATCAAAATTTGGATGTCGGCCGATGCAGACCGAATCCCACTCAAAATTAGAGCTGATATGTTTATCGGTGGCGTGGAAGTAGATATTACAGAATATAAAAAATAAAAAAACAAATCGTTGATTTCTATTAAGGAAAAAGGCTTGCCTTTTTCCTTTTTTTGTGTAAAAATTGTTTATCAATTTATATTTTAAACTCCCTTAATAAATTAGCATGAGCAGAATTTGAAATAACCCAGTGTATAGATTTTCCTTTATCAAAGCTATTCTTTCTAACAAATTTTTTTATTTTTTTTAGCCTAACAAAATTATCATTTTTACTGCCCACAATCATAATTTTTCCCTTCTGTTTTTCAGAAATCTCTCTCCATTGCCTTCCATAAATTTCAAAAGAACGATAAGCAACCCACGCCGAAGCAAGTGAATTTAAGCCATTATAAATTTGATAACGAATAAGTTGTTGAGCCTTTTTTGAAAAAAATAGAAAAGAAATAAAAACAATTATTTTCTTGAAATAAGAAGATGAGGTTATTTTTTTAAAGATAAATTTTCCCAAAAAAGTCTGTGTTCCCAAACGATACCAATTACTAATTGCCAAAGTTTCAGGTGCAATTAAGATGATTTTATGAATAAAAATAGAAGGTGAAAGCAATCTTGAAAGGTAAAAAATAAATTGTAATGCAGGACGAACACCCAAAGAAAAACCAATAATATTGATAGAATTTTCTTTCAAATTGATGTTTTCGTTTTCTAAAAATTGCTCCATCAAAATAAGCCAGTTTTTAAGGTAAGTTGCTCTTGTACCTAAAACACGGCTTTGATTTTTTTCATGATAAAATAACCCAAAACTATAAACTTTAAAATTATTTTGAATTGCAAAGTTTTTGAATGCTGTTGTATTTTGCCCAACTCCATGAAAACCAAACCAAATTTGAGAGTTTGTAGTAGCCGAATTTTCAAAAATTTCGTATTCTAATTGATATTCTTGATGTGTCATATTTAGATTATCCAATTCATTTCTTTCTTAATAACTGGAGTTACGTAGAATCTTGTACTACTATATTGTAAGACAAATTTGCAAACCGTGTTCTGTGGCACACAGAACAATAAGTGCGTAACTCCAGTTAATTATTATAAAAAATAATTTTAGATTTTGTTTTCTAAAATGGAAAAGAGTATTTTGATTTGAAAATACTTTTCCGAATACATTAATTACACAAACTTACTTTTATTTATGCTCAATTTACATGAAAAAAAATATACTTATTTCTCTTAATAAAAAAATATCATATTATTTACTCTTAATTTTCTCATTTAGTTTTCTTGTCTTTTCTCTGATTTCTTGTGGTTCTTCTAAGAGTTTTCAAAGAGAAAAATTTAATGGATTTAGTTTTAAAAGACCAAACAAACGTGCTTTAGTTCTCAAATTTCAATTAATTAATAATTTAATTGTTATTCCTGTCAGAATAAATGATTCGGATACGCTTCATTTTATTTTGGATAGTGGAGTGCAAAATATGCTTATTACTGAATTGGGAGTTGGCGATAAATTACAAGTAAATTACATCAAAGAAATCGAGCTTTCTGGTTTAGGGGCAGGCGAAACTTTGATGGCATATGCTTCTCCTAATAATAATTTTAATATTTCTGGAATTATAGGGCATCATCAAGATTTGCTCATCTTAAAAGAAGATATTTTTCATCTTTCTTCTCGTTTTGGAATGCGCATTCACGGAATTATGGGCTATGGTATTTTTGCTGATTTTGTAGTGAAAGTAAATTATGAAAGCAAAACAATTACGTTTTATAATAAGAAAAAATATAAATACAAACCTCGTAAAAAAGATATAATTATTCCAATAGAAATAATTAATTTAAAACCTTATATTTGGGCAGAAATAAAACAAAATTCGGTTGTTTTGAATGATAATACTTCAGCTAAAATGGATACAACCACAATTCCGACCAAATTACTGATTGATACAGGAGGTAGCCATGCTATTTGGTTAGATGTTTCTTCCGACAAAAGGTTACAAATTCCGATTAAAAAGAAAGAGGCGTATTTAGGAAAAGGAATGAGAGGCGATATTACGGGGCATTTGGGGCGTTCTGCAAAACTCAACTTGAGAGGTATTGAGTTGAAAAACATAACAACGGCTTTTCCAGATTCATCTTCCATAGCAACTGTGAAAGGACAAGGAAAAAGAAATGGTAGTTTGGGGTCAGAAATTTTGAGGCGTTTTCATATTACGTTTGATTATTCAAAAAATAGAATGATTCTTAGACCAAATCGAAACTTTAAATCAAAATTTAATTATAATATGGCTGGAATAGAATTATCTACACCTGTTCCAGGGACAGCAATTTATTTGATTACCAATATAGAAAAAGATTCGCCTGTTTCGAAATTTGATGTGCAAATTAATGACCAAATAGTAGCCATTAATGGCAGAAATGTCAATGAGTTTACGATTCATCAAATTTATGAACTCTTTAGAAGCAAAGAAGGACGAAAAATCGAACTTCGTTTGAGAAGAGATGGAGATGCCTTACATGAATGGTTTGTCGAATTTAGATTAGAAAATCCTATTTAAAGAACAAAAAAATATTTATCTTTGTGCCTACAAAAAATCACTATTAGATTTTATTAAGATACAAATTACCCATTCAATACATTTTTTATGGATTACGGCTCTTTACTCAAAGACCTTTTAATTATTACACTACCAGCAGGAGCAGTTTTGTACGGTATGTTTTTGGTTGTTAAATCGTTTATAGGACGAGAAATGAATCAATCTTTATTGGAACTCAAATCTAAAAATAGTGAAATTGCACTTCCTATTCGTTTGCAGGCTTATGAACGAATGGCGATTTTTTTAGAACGAAATTCTGTCAATAATTTGATTCCTCGCCTTACTGAAGGAGGGCAATCGGCTGCCGAATTGCATCAGATTTTGTTATTTACAATTCGTGAAGAACTCAATCATAATGTTGCACAACAGATTTATATTAGCCAACCTGCTTGGGAATATATCAAAAGCGCAGTTGAGGAATTTATTTCTATCATCAATCAGGCTTCTAGAGAAGTTCCTGAAGGAGCAACAGCTTTTGACCTTTCAAGACATATTTTTGAGTTGCAAGGAAGCAAGGAAATTTCTCAAAATGAGGCAGCTCTTCAATTTATGAAAGAAGAAATTCAACAGTATTTTTAGAAAAAAAGGTGGTGTTACACAAAGTATGATTTTTTTAAAGCATTTTAGAATAGCAAAATTATATAACTAAAAACTACCCACAATGCCGTTGTTGGTGTTTTAGCGAAGCGACACCAACAACCAAATAACTTATCATACTTTTTACAACACCACTGAAAAAAATACATACTATTAGACACTTTCTAAAATTAAGTATGAAAAAAGTATTTATAAATGACACTTTCTAGTCTTTGAGAGTGTCATTTTTTTTATTGTAATTATGAAAGAAAAATATTTTTTTTAAATTTTATCCCACGATTGCATAAAAGCAAAATCTGATTTTTTCAGACCTAGCCAATCTAAAGCCGAACCACTCAATAATTGTTCTTTTTGTTTGTCTGTATAATTCATCGAATGAATCAATTTTCCAGGTTGTAGTTCGCCCAAAGGAAAAGGATAATCTGTACCCAAACAAATTTTGTCAGCTCCCATTAAATTAACTACATAATCCAACATTTCGGGGCTATGAACCAAAGAATCTAAATAAAATTTGCCCAAATAATCTTTGGGTGAAATAGCATTATCAACAGCACACAAATCTGGACGAACATCAAAACCGTGCTGAATACGACCAATCGTGGCAGGAAAAGAACCTCCACCATGAGCAAAGGCAACTTTTAGATTAGGCAATTTTTCAAAAACACCTCCAAAAATCATCGAACAAATAGCCAGACTTGTTTCGGCAGGCATTCCGACAAGCCAAGGAAGCCAATATTTGGGCATTTTGCTTGTTCCCATCATATCCCAAGGGTGAACAAAAATAGCTGCGCCAAGCTCTTCAGCAGCTTGAAAAATAGGAAATAACTCGGGTGCATCTAAATTCCAATCCATAATATGTGAGCCAATTTCGACACCTGCCAATCCCAAATCTTTTACACATCGCTCTAATTCTTTGATGGCTAAATCGGGTGATTGCATAGGAAGTGTTCCCAAACCAACAAAACGGTCAGGATAATCTTTTACAATTCCTGCAATATGTTCATTTAACATTTTGGACAAATCCCAAGTATGCTCTGGTTTTGCCCAATATCCAAACATAACAGGAACAGTAGATAAAACTTGCACATCAACATGTTGATGATTGCATTCTTGCATTCTTCGTTCTGCTGACCAACAATTATCCTCTACTTCACGAAAAAAACGGTCGTCCATCATCATACGAGCGCAACAAGGTTTGTGATGTTCCAAATGAATAAAACCACCATAACCATAACGTTCACGTAAATTGGGCAAACGTTCGGGCAAAATATGTGTATGAATATCTATCGTAAAAAGATTCGATTTGGGTGTAAATAGTTCTTTTTTATTTTGTGGTGTATTAGGAGCGTCTGAATTTTGTGGCATTCTTTGTTGTATAAAATTCTTATTGTAAAATCTTAAAAGTAGTCTAAATTAAAGAATTGTGAAGGGTTTTCAAAACAATGTTTTTTTGTGATATAAATTTTGAACATTTTTGTAATCTTATTTACGACTTTTCCAAAATTTTAAGAAAATAAATAATCGAAAAAATCGTATCTTTACAAACTATTTTATCAATCAAAAACTTGATAATCAGTGTTATAATCATAAAAAAACGATTTGTTTTATCAAAAAATACATATAAAAATAATTCCTATGAATTTTCAGAGTTTAAGATATAGTTCTAAAAACCTTCAGTATTTCTTTTTGATTATTTTCTTTTTTCTTTTTTCTACTGCTTTTGCTCAAAATTCTGTGCTTGCTGATGGGCAAATTTTAAAACTCAAAATAGAAAAAAAAGGAGTACATCAAATTACGTTTCAAGACCTTCAAACAGCAGGGATAGATGTTGCTTCTATCAACCCAACAACTATTCAAATATTTGGAAATGGAGGTGCAATGTTGCCACAAGCCAATTCGGCAGCTCGTATTTCGGATATAAAAGAAAATGCAATTTATGTAGAGTTGGGAAATGATGCTATTTTTAATGCAGGAGATTATATCTTATTTTATGCAGAATCGGCAAATACTCACAAATACAATTCTCAAGCAAATGATATATTAAAATTTGAATTTGAGAAAAATTTGTATGATGATTTTAATTATTATTATTTAAAAATTGGAAACCAAACAGGAAAGCGAATCCAGACAGCCGAAAACCTAACTGGAGGTGTAAAAATCAGAACTTATAACGAAATAGCTCACCACGAATTAGACCAAGTAAATATTATCGGTAGTTTGAGAAACTCTGGTGGTGGAGGCTCAGGAAGAATGTGGTTTGGAGAACGGTTTGATTTTATAACAGAAGAAACCATTAATTTTGAGTCCGAAGGATTGGTTAGCTCTCGCCCTGTTTTTTTACGAGCTTCTGCGATGGCTTATTCGGCTCGTGCGAGTGAGTATAGTTTGTCGCTTGCAGGTCAAAATATTGGAATACTTCCTATTGCAGCCTCCCAAATTTCGACCTACTCTAAAAAAGGAAACATAAAAACAACTACTTTTTCATCGACACTTAGTTCTTCATCGGCTTCTCTGCCTGTCAAAATTACCTATAACAAAACAGATAATGAAGCCTTCGGACATTTAGATTATCTAACTTTAGAGTTTACTCGTAATCTATCTTTTTACAAACAAAATACACATTTTCGTTCTGTTGTTTCTTCTCAAAATGAAATTAGTAACTTCGAATTTGCTGAAAAAACATCTTCTATGCGTGTTTGGAACATTACAGATTTGTTTTCTATTCAAGAAATTTCTCCTAATTCTTCTAATCAAAATGAGTATGTTGTTCGCACAGGCAAAAAAATAAATGAATTGGTAGCCTTTGATATAAATCAAGAATTGCCAAAACCGATAGAGATTGTATCTATTGCAAATCAGAATTTACATAATTTTTCTACACCCAATTTTGTAATTATTACACATCAAGACTTTTTGGAGGCTGCCCAAAAATTAGCTGCTTTTCATCGCCAAAATGATGATTTGGAAGTTTTGGTAGTAACCGTAAATCAGATTTGGAATGAATTTTCATCTGGCAAACAAGATGTTGTGGCGATGCGTGATTTTGTTCGTTTTTTATATAAAAAACAAAGTAACAAATTGCATTATTTACTCCTTTTTGGAGATACAAGTTATGACTACAAAAATAGAGTCACTTCGAATAATAATTTTGTTCCTATTTATCAGGCTAGAGAATCGTTAGAGCCTGTCGAAACATTTTCTTCAGAAGATTTTTTTGGGCTTTTGGAAGACAATGAAGGAGAATGGGCAGAAGATTTTCAAGCACAACAAGAAGATTTAGACATCGGCATTGGTCGTATTCCTGTCAGAAGTACAAATCAGGCTAACTTAGTTGTCGACAAAATTATTGGTTATTCGCTTCCCCAAACATTAGGAAATTGGAGAAACAAAGTTGTCTTTGTAGCAGATGATGGAGATAATAATATTCATCTAAGGGATTCTGAACAGCTTATTGATATTATTGAAAGCTATAATGGTTATCAAGCAGAAAAGTTATATGTTGATGCTTTTCCTCAAATTTCGACTTCAAATGGAAAGTATTCGCCAAAAGTACGTGAGAAATTAAATGAGAATGTAAATGAGGGGTCTTTGATTGTCAATTATATGGGACACGGTTCGGAGTCTAGTTTGGCTACCGAAGCAGTTGTTGATTTGGCTTCCATTTCGAATTGGAAAAACCTCAATAATTTGCCTTTATTTGTTACGGCTACCTGCGAGTTTGGGCGTTATGATAACCCTGATGTTTTTTCGGTGGGAGAAAGACTCATGACAAATGAAGATGGAGGTGGAATTGCTTTGGTAACAACGACACGCCCCGTAACAGCTTCGACAAATTTTATTTTAGCAAAAGCATTTTATAATAATGTTTTTGAGCGTTTGCCAAATGGAGAAATGCCACGTTTGGGAGATATTATTAGAGCAACTAAAAATGAGAGCCTATCAAAACTAAATAGAAATTTTACACTGTTGGGCGACCCTGCATTGCGTCTAAATTATCCAAAAGAAGAAGCCATTATTACACAAATAAAAACAAATGGAGGTATTTCAGAATCTGTAAAAGCATTGGATAAGGTTACTTTAAATGGACAAATTGTAAATAATGGCATTCTAAGTTCTGATTTTAATGGAGATTTGGATATTACTATTTTTGATAAACCTGCCGAGCTTCGAACCTATGGTGACGAATCTCAAGCAATGCCTTATACAGCGTGGCAAAATATTTTATACAAAGGAAAAGTCAAGATTAATGAAGGAAAATTTGAAATTACATTTATCGTTTCGAAGGATATAAATTACAATTTAGCAGCAGGAAGAGTGACTATGTACGCACAACACGAATCACAAAACCGAGATGCAAATGGGTTTTTTGGAATACAAATTGGAGCAAGTAACAACAACGCACCAATAGATAATACAGCACCAACAGCACAAATTTGGATAGAAGACAAAACCTTTGTTTCGGGTGCAAAAGTACCTTCAAATACAATGCTTTTGGCAGAAATAAATGATGAAAATGGAATTAATCTAACAGGTTATGGTGTAGGAAGAGAAATAAGAGCTGTCTTAGATGGGGAAACTGCACAAACATTTATTTTGAATGATTATTTTGAATATCAAGAAGGTAGCTTTCAGAATGGAACAATCGCTTTTCCATTGCAAGATTTGGCAGTAGGAAAGCACACACTTGCCTTTACAGTTTGGGATAATTATTCGAACCCGACTACGATTGAAGTTGATTTTTATGTAGAAAATAAGCCGATTGAAATTACAGAAATAACACCTTTTCCTAATCCTTTTTGGAGTAGTGTAGATTTTAATGTGCTTCATACACGCACAGGTGATGATATTGAAGTGATTTTGGTAGTTTATGATATTTTGGGGAGAGCAGTCAGAACGATTCGTCAAGATTATACAAACAATAACGGAAACTTCTCAAATCTTTCGTGGAATGGACGAGGAAATGAAGGTAATCTTGTCAAAAATGGAATGTATATCTGCAAAATTTATATTCGTTCACTTCAAGATGAAGCTATCGGAACGGGTACAGTGAAAGTAATTTTGAATAGGTAAATTTTTACTTTTTTCTAAACTTTGACATTCCTTTCAAAAGGCTGTCAATAGTTTTACTTATAACTATTGATAGAGTTATTTTTTTAGTATTATAAATTTTATTTAATGAAAAATTTTTTCTTTGCGTTTTTTCTTTGTTTTTCTACTTTTGTAAAAGCAGATACTTTAGATTATTGGCAAGTTGATTATTATTCTATTTTGGACAAAATTGAAGTAGCAAGGTTTAGTGTTTTAGATAATGAAAGAGACATTATTCTAAAAATAAATAATTTTAATAATCTAAATATTGCGTATGATTATTTGACTGTAAATTATTACAGTGATACTCCTTGTATGGAGTGTGAGAGCTATATTTTTGTTGAAAATACTAGAGAACAAGTCATAACAAAAGGAAAACAGGTAGGAACATCAAAGCCCATTAAAATTTTGATGGGAGATATAATAAAATACTATCGTTCAACCAAAAATAAGTATTATGATTTTTTCTATATAAAAAAAAGTCCTTATGGAAAGGTGGTAAAAACGCTATTATTTAGGCTAAAATTGAAATAAATGATAAGATAAATTGTTTAAGAATGTACATTTTCCCTTATAATTGGGTTTGCAAACCCAATTATAAGGAAAAAAAACTAGCCTTTGTTTCAATATTTACTTAAAACAAATATCATTCGGAATAATTCCTACTTTATAGCGTTCTACTTCTCTTTTTGTCTGTAAATCATATTCAAAAATATAACCTTCTTGTTGATAATCTAAAGCATCGGCAAAAAGCAAGCGTCCATTTTTTGGAGAAATAACAGCATTATAAATAAGTGAGTTTTGAGTTCCTAATCCTTCAATAAAAGGTGTTTGAGGAAGGCGAGAATCTGTTTGAAAAGTAGAAATTTGATACAAATCATTATCATAAATCCAATACAAATCGTTGTTATAAATACTCAAAAATTGTGGTCTTTTTTCTTCATCAAATACTCTGCTTTCTGTTCGTCTGACATCTGAAAGTGATGAGGTGATTAGTTTGGCTCGCTCTGTATCCGACCCTGATGCCAAAATCCAAACTCTGTTTTGGGCTGCATCTGCGACGATGCTTTTTGCTCCTGCTGGCGTAGTAATACTATGTACAATGTGGTCATTTCTGGAATCAATAACCCAAACTTTATCTGCTTCTTGAGAGCTTACCCAAACATAATTGCCTAGTTTTACCATTTTTTCTGTCCAGCCTGTTGTACGGATTTCTCCTTCAATTTCATTGTTTTCTAAGTCAATAATATAAATTAAATCTCTGTAAATAGTTGTTACATAGGCTTTTGAATCATTTATTCCGATAAAATAACGAGGCGAATACAGATTTTCGATAGTTCCTATTTTTTCTAATGTTGTAGGGTTTACAACTTCTACTTTTTGCGAATTATTAACTACAATATATCCTTTTCCGTTATGAATTGTCATTGATTGAGCTACATTTCCCAACGGTTCATCATTTACTCTTTCAAAAATATTATTTTCTATTCTTCCTCTATCAATTCCATTTTGATGAATAAAAGAAACTGTTCCTTTTCCCCAGTCAAAATTTCCTTCATTGATTATAAAAAAGCCATTTTGATAATTTTTTGAAGGCTCTCCTTCATCTACTCCAATAGGCGATTGTCCATCAATTTCACAAGAAAAAAGAGAGAGAGAGAGAATAAAAAAATAAGAAAGATATAATAAATTTTTCATAGGATTTGGATTATTTGTAAAACAGATGTTTTGTCTATTAGATTTTCAAACAAACTAGGAAGCCTGTTATAGATTAGTAAATTACGAACTATAAAAGCAAAAAATTTGCCGTAGTTGTTATATTTTATTTATATCCTTCTGCTTGAAGATTAAATAATTCTGCATATTTTCCATCTTTTGCTAAAAGCTCATCATGTGAACCAATCTCTAAAACTCCACCATTTTGCAAGACCAAAATACGGTCTGCCATTCTTACCGTAGAAAAACGATGCGAAATCAAAACGGCTGTTTTTCCCTCAATAAGTTCTGCAAAACGCTCAAAAACTTCATGTTCAGCTCGTGCATCTAATGCTGCTGTTGGTTCGTCCAAAATAAATAATTGTGCATCACGCATATAAGCACGTCCCAAAGCTACCTTTTGCCACTCTCCACCAGAAAGCGAAACTCCCCCTTGGAATTTTCGCCCTAGCATTTGGTCATATTTTTCAGGTAATTTTTCTACTACTTTATCAGCCAAACTTTTGGTTGCTGCATCTTTTATTAATGGTAAGTTTTCTCTTCGGTTTATATCTCCGATAGCAATATTTTCAGAAACAGTCAATTCAAACTTTACAAAATCTTGAAAAATTACACCAATTAAATTTCTAAGTTGTGTAGGATTATATTCTTTCAAATCATAGCCATCTAACAAAATTCTGCCTTCTGTTGGGTCATAAAGTCGTGCTAAAAGTTTGACAAGTGTTGTTTTTCCTGCACCATTTTCTCCTACTAAAGCTAGTTTTTCGCCTTTGTGAAGCGTAAAAGAAAGATTTTTGATGGCATAACGCTCTTGATTTTGATATTTGAAACCTACATTTTCAAACACAAAACCTTCTTTGATAGGGTTTGGAACTTGCCTCTGTGTTTCTGTAACAGGAATCAATGGCTCTAATTCTAAAAACTCAAACAAATCTTTTAAGTAAAGCGCACTTTGGGCAATGCTAGAAAAACGCCCCATAATTTGCTGCAACATAGAACGAAGCCTTTCGAATGAGCCAGCCAAAAAAGTCAAATCTCCTAAAGAAATTACCTTTAAAATGGTTTGAGAAATGATAAGTATATACGCACCATAATAAGAAGCTGTTCCGATAAGTGAAAAAATACTTCCCCAAAAAGCTCTTTTTTGTGTCAATGATTTGTTTTCGTTGTAATAATTATCAGATAATTTTTTAAAACGATTTGCCAAAAAATCAGACAAACTAAATACTTTGAGTTCTTTTGCAGAAAAATCACTTGCTCCGATATAACGCAAATAATCTAGTTCTCTTCTTTGAGGAGTCCAGTTTAGAGATAATGAATATGCACGTTCGTTGAAATGAGTTTCGCCCAAAAAAGCAGGAACTAAAGCCAAAATCAAAATTAAAATAAGCCAACCATTGAAAGCTACCAAACCAATGGCTAAAGAAATAAGTGTAATAATATCTTGTCCTTGTGATAAAACTTGTGACATCAAAATTATTCTTCCTGCTGTTTGTTGCCTTGCTCTTTCTAATTTATCATAAAAAGTGGCATCTTCAAACTGTTCTAAATCTAGTTTTGAGGCGTGCCTTATGAGCTGTACTGAAGTATGGTTTGCGACCAAATCGCCTAACAGATTGTCAGTAAGGGTAATTACTCTGCTCAAAATTTCAGAAAAAACAGTTAATCCTAATTCTATTCCCACCAAAATCCAAAGATATTTTGTGTCTTGAGAAATAAGTTCAAAGGAGGTTTCAGAGTTTATTAATCGAACAATATCATCAATAATCAATTTTCCTACATAAAGCGTAATAAGAGGAATAATTGCTTTAAAAACTCTAAGGATTAATGTTGTAAAAGCAAGGCGAGGGCTTGTTTTCCAAATCAATTTGAAAAAACGAGGTAAATAATTGAGTGCCTTTGCTTGGTCTTTTATTGTTAATTTTTCTGCTTCTGCTTTTCGTTTTTGTGTTCCGTCACCTTTTGCCATTTTATATATAATAAGTGGTTTGCTAATTTTTTATTGCTATTCGATTACAAATTTAAGGCAAAATAGTTTTGTTTGATGTCTAGATGTTTTACTTTACAAAAGCTTGTGTTATATCTTTCACATTTTCAAGAACAATATCAGTTCTGCGAATTGTTCCATCAGGGTTTTTATAATTTTTTTTATAAAATTTATATTTTTCTACACGATGGCGAGCATTTGGAGGGGGCATAAAATCAATGATTTTTTCTTCTATATCTATTTTTCCTTTCCATGTTGTGAAACGGTCTTGAGGAATAGAATAAGTAAAAATATATTGCCCATCTTCTTCTCTAACTGCCAAAATTTCCATTCTACTATTTTTAATTCTGTTGAGTTCGGTATGAAAGACAGTGCCTGAGTATTTTCCGATAAGTTCTTCTAAATTTTCTACTTCTTGATTACTAGATTCTTCTTGTGTTTGAGAAAGATTTGACTTAGAGAATGAAAAAGGTGAGTTTGGAATTTGGGTAGCCAAAATAATTCCGATAGCCAAAACAGCAAATACAATTCCTGCAATTAGAAAAATACCTATTCCTTTTGGTTTGGTAATTTTGATTTTGCGTTTATCTAAGAGAATTTCTATATCTGATTTTGAATAATGAATTTTGTCGCCTAATTCCAAAATTTCTTTAAAATGTTCTTGAGAAAGCATTCTACCTTTCAATCTTTCTTGCAATTCAAAGTCTAATATTTCTTCTCTTGTCTGTAATTTTAGATTTCTTTGACGAAAAAAAATAGAGAGTTCTTTTTCAGAAAATCCATTTTGTTCGGCTACTGCTGAGAGTTGAGGGTAATATTCACTTGGAAAAAAACGCCCTACTTTTCTTCTTTCCACATTGGTTTCTAAAAGTTCTCGGAGAGGCAAAATACGTATAGATGCTGCCTTCAAACGTTGTTCGAATTCGGATTCACTGATGCCTAATTCTCTTGCTTTTGTACGCAAATTTTTCATTTGTTCGGTAGAGAGCAACTCATCTTTTGCCATTTCTTGAGCCTGATTCAAAAGAATTTCTAAGGCAGGCATAACTTTCAATCCATTTTCTTTGACCACCTTAGCCACCGTTTCTTGATTCCAGTTTTGAGAATTGATATAAAGATTCCATTTTCTTTTTGGTAAAAAATATTGATAAATCAAAAAATGTGGAATAGCTTCTTTTATCAATGTTTCTTCAACCAAAACAGGCTCATTTGTTTCTTGTTTGTCCAAATGATTTTTGATTCCTTTCAAAATATAACGTGTGGCTTCTTGGTCTGTAAAAGTATGAATAGTGTATTGTCTATGAATCAATAAAGCCTTCACTTCGGCTTGCAAGAGCAAATTACCTATCAAATAGATTTCAGAATCTTTGGATATATTCTCAACAATTCGTTCTGTTAGTTCACGGTTCTGAATGCGCAACAATTCTACTTCTTGCGAGCTTATAATAGCTGTTGCACTCGTTCCGTTAGACAGACGAACAGTAATAAAACTTTGTTTTTCTTCTCTCATCTGATTGAGCCATTCTTCTGCTCTATGTGAGTGTAAGGCAACTTCTTCATCTAAATCTACACTGGTTGGGAGCTGCCTCATGGCTCTCTGTAAGACAAATTTTACCAATTCTTTTTCAAAATCCCAATCCGAAACATCTTGTATTTTTTTAGTAACAGTTTGATTTTTTTTGTTATTGTTTTCGATAGCTGTCAGCATGATGCGTTCTCCAAAACTATCTATGAAAGCAAGAGGCGATTTTGAAATCTGTAATGTAAGATTTTTTCCTTCTATTAAAGCATCAATATAAGAGGGAGACGCAAGATTATGAAATCCTTTTTTTGTAAAATAAGAATTAAATTTTTCAATTAATTTGTCTGAAAAAGCAGGAGAAAATACACATAAGAGAGGAATAGCACCTTGGAAATTAGGTGATAATCGTTCGAATTCTATTTTTATATTTTCTACAATACTATCAAATAATCTTTCGTAAGAATGAGAAGCTCCTAACCAATCGAATGTTTTGTTTTTTTCCATTCCGTAAGCAGGATTACGAATTGCATTGCTAGAAGCATCTAAAATTTCATATTGTTTTTTAGAAATAGGTTTGATTTGTGTATCTATTTCAAAAAAAAGTTCGACATATTCTTTTCCTTGATAGGGAATAGAAAGTAAGTTTTGAGAATTATAAAAAGCCGAACTACAATATTCTTCTGTGATAATAAGGCAAATTGTAGAAGTTGAATGCGTATTCATAAGATATACAAAGAATGAAAAAAAATAAAGTTATTTTTATTAAAATAATTTATTGAAAAATTTGTTCCAAAGATACAAAAAAGCATAAACAAATTTTGTTGCCTAATTTTTTCAATTAGGGCAAACGCACGAAAAAAAATTGTACTCATTTAAAGCAAATCAAGCTAGTTTTTAACTTTGAGAGTTGAATTTGCTCTGATAATTGAAGTATGTTTAAACTAGGCTGTTCAAAATTTGGTTATTTTCTCATACAGTTTTCGTGTCTTTTGAAATTTAGCTACATCGTAGCGTAACCTTTGTAGAATAGAAAAATGATATAATTTCAAGGTTTCGCTACTCTGTAGCTCCTAAATGCCTTCATTTTGATTAAAATCTACAAAGAGTACGCTGCCATGCAGCTAGAATAAAATTTTATAAGGTGTTGATAATCAAAAGGTTAAATGCCAAATTTGCGTTATAAAAACAAGCTGCGAAAATCTTAAACACAATCAATGTTTGGGGTTTTCGCAAAGTTGTTATTAAGGAATAGGAATTAAATAAATCACTATTTTAAAATATTGATAATCCATAATTTTTAATTTATACAATGAAATTTGATGAAGTTTAAAAAAAATAATCTAAAAAAAACAGCAAAATATATTGGAGTTTTTCTTTTGTTTTTGAGTCTTTTGCTTCTTTGGCAGAGAGAGTTGGTTGCGTATTGTTTTTTACAACTTAATGGACAATTAGAGGTAATGAACAATGCTCGTTCGTTCGAAGAATTGAAAAAAGATACAAATTTCTCAGATTCTTTAAAGGCAAAAATCAAAATCATTGAAGAGGCTCGGAAATTTGGAATGGAAAAATTAGGAATGAAATTCTCTCAAAATTATACCAAAATATACGACCAAAAAGGAAAAGATATTTTGTGGAATGTTTCGGCAGCTTATCCTTACAAATTAGAAGCCTATAAATGGAGTTTTCCAGTAGTAGGAACATTTTCATATAAAGGATATTTTGATTTGGAAAAAGCCAAAAAAGAAAGAGATAGATTGAAAAAGGAAGGGGAGAAAATCAAAAATCAAACTATTTTTTTTGATACAAATATTCGTTCTGTTTCAGCTTGGTCGACCCTTGGTTGGTTTGAAGATGTTTTGCTTTCTACTAATTTACAAAGAAATGAGGGGGATTTGGTAGAACTAATTTTACACGAACTTACACATGCAACATTGTATGTAAAAGATAGTGTGAGTTTTAATGAAAATTTAGCTAATTTTGTTGGAGAAGAGGGAGCAAAATTGTTCTTAGAAGAAAAATATGGACAAAATTCGAAAGAGCTAAATAAATATATTTTTTCGTTACAAGATTCCAAAAAGTATAAAAATTTTATACTTTTGGCTTCTAATTCATTAGATTCTCTTTATAATTCGTATCATTTTTCAAATGAATTGCCAGAGAACGAAAAACAAATATCCAAACAAAATCATTTTGATTTAATTAAATTAAAAATAGATACTGTTTCCTTTTCAAATAAAAATTGGGCAAAACGTTTTCAGCAACGAAAAATTAATAATACTAATTTTATGAGTGTAAGAAGGTATAACTCAAGTCAAGAAACATTAAAGAATATTTTTGAAGAAAAATTTAATCAAGATTTGAAAGAATTTTTAAAATTTTTTAGTGAAAAATATCCATCTTTGTAAAGTAAACAACAAAATTAATTTTTATCTTTTAATTTGTAATAACCTATGGCATTTTTACGAGTAGAACATATTGGCATTGCCATTAAAAGTTTAGAAAAATCAAATGAACTTTTTCAAAAATTATTTGGAAAAGAACATTATAAGGTAGAAAAAGTAGAACGAGAGGGAGTAAGTACATCATTTTTTCAATTAGGAGAAACTAAAATTGAGCTTTTGGAGGCTACCACAAAAGAAAGTGCAATTTCCAAATTTATTGAAAAAAAAGGAGAAGGAATCCATCATATTGCTTATGAAGTAGATGATATTTTGGCAGAAATGAAACGATTAGAAAATGAAGGGTTTGTACTTTTGAGTCAAGAACCAAAAACAGGAGCAGACAATAAATTGATTTGTTTTCTACACCCAAAAACTACAAATGGCGTTTTGGTAGAGCTGTGTCAAGAGCAAAAAAAATAGAAAAACACTAACTATATTCTATAATTACAAAGCAAATAAGTAACTTGAATGAGTATTTTCTTGAAATAAATATTCTAAAACAAATTAGTATTAGTTGATTAATGATAAATTCTGATTCGGTTCTATCACCCAACGAACGTGTAATAGTGGCTATTATAGCCATTATTATTCATGTTTTTCTTGCCATTGTTTTATTTGTAAAACCTGTTTGGGAGCGTCCTATTCCTCCTCCAGAGCCTGTTGGGATTACATTTGTTAGTTTTGGAAACGTAAAAACTCCAACTCCAACACCTGCACCTTCTCAAAGTGAATTTATGCCGTCTGTAGAAACAAATGAAAATCAAATAACAGAACAGTCAGAAGAGGTGAAAGATATTGTTTCTCAAAAACAAACACCTAATATCCAATCTACCAAAAATGATAATAATTTAAGTGTCCCTGACACTAAAAAAGAAACTAAAAATATCAAACAAAAAAAAGAAATTCCAAAAGAAACCCAAAAAGATGAAACAGAACAAAAAACAAAAGAAATAAAAAAACAAAAAGAAACAACTCAAAAACCAAAAGAAAAAAATACAACTACTTCGAATACAGAAACAGATTCAAAAACAAAAGATAAACAAGGAAATTCAGAAGATACAGATATTACTGAAAAAGTAGGAGTAAAAGACGGAACACAAATCAGTGTATCAGGTTGGAGGTGGATAACCAAACCCAAGCCAAAAGATGAGTTAAATGAGCAAGGAAAAATAGTATTTGATATTACCATTGACCAAAATGGAAATGTGATACATGTAAAATTAGTAGAACAAAGCTCAACGATTGGTATTGCAACTTATACAGCATATAAAAAAGCAATTTTAGATACAAAGTTTGAAAGAACAGTATTTAGTCCTGCGACAGAAGCAACAGTAGGAAGACTTACTTTTAATATCAAAGTAGGAAAATAAATAATTTGAAAATAATTTGTTACTTTTTATTAAAAAATGGATTATAGAGAATAAAACTCTTTAGATTTTTGATAAATTTTTCAATAAAGACACACATTTTATTTTCTTATTTGGCTATATTCTGTAAATTTACCATTACAAATTAAAAATAGACCTTACACACAGTTATATATTTATACAAAAAATGTTTGAATATACTAACTCATTACATAAAAATTTATAGAAACTATGCGAGTAATTCAATTTAGAGAAGCCTTACGTGAAGCCATGAATGAAGAAATGCGCCGTGATGAAAGCGTTTTTTTGATGGGCGAAGAAGTAGCAGAATATAACGGAGCTTATAAAGTCAGCCAAGGAATGTTAGACGAGTTTGGAGCAAAACGTATCATTGATACACCGATTGCCGAATTAGGTTTTGCAGGAATTGGAGTGGGAGCAGCCATGAACGGCTTGCGTCCAATTATTGAGTTTATGACCTTCAATTTTTCATTAGTTGCCATTGACCAAGTAATTAACTCGGCTGCCAAAACATTGGCTATGTCGGCAGGGCAATATGGTTCTCCGATTGTTTTTCGTGGACCAACAGGAAATGCAGGGCAATTAGGAGCGCAGCATTCCCAAAATTTTGAAAATTGGTATGCCAATACACCAGGCTTAAAGGTAGTTGTGCCAGCCAATCCACATGATGCAAAAGGGCTGCTCAAATCATCTATTCGTGACAATGACCCTGTAATTTTTATGGAGTCTGAAATGATGTATGGCGATAAAGGCGAAGTTCCAGAGGAAGAATATTTGATTCCTCTAGGTGTAGCTGATGTGAAAAGACAAGGAACAGATGTTACAGTAGTTTCTTTTGGCAAAATTTTGAAAGTAGCCCAACAGGCTGCCGAAGAATTAGAAAAAGAAGGGATTTCAGTTGAAATAATAGATTTAAGAACTGTTCGTCCAATTGATTATGCTGCCATTGTCAAGTCTGTCAAGAAAACAAATCGTTTGGTAATTGTTGAAGAAGCATGGCCACTGGCTTCTATTGCGACAGATATTACCTACAATGTGCAGCGTCACGCATTTGATTATTTAGATGCTCCTATTCGCAGAGTAAACTCTATGGACGTGCCTTTGAGTTATGCGCCAACGCTTATTGAAGCTGTTTTGCCAAATGTTAAGCGTACTATCGAAGCTATCAAAAGTGTAACCTATGTTAGTTAATTAGGTATTCAAATTTATGAGTGATTAAAAAACTTATACCTTTAAATTCAATAAAATATTTTGATTTATCAATAAAATAACGAAATTTACAGATACATACTGGATTTCAAAATTATTTACTCCTTACAACATGAAAAAACGAACCATTTTTACTTTTGTCTTTTTGGCGTGTGCTATCGGACTGAGTTATGCACTTGTTAATACTATCAAAACAACCATTGAGCAAGAACAACTCATTGTAGAATCTGAAGCTCGTGTTATCGAACGCCTCAAAATCATTCGTGAAGCTCAAAAAACATATCAACTACGTTATGGAAGATATACACCAAGTTGGGACTCTTTAGAGCAATTTATGAGAGAAGGTGTTATTTATAATGTCAGTAAAAAAGAAATTGTAATTCCTAAAGACAAAATTCGTACTCTCGAAACATATCACTTAGGCGATAGTATCCGAATTATCTATGATACATTGGGTACAATTCCTGCAAGAAATAGTGTTTTTGAAGATGGAAAGCCTACCTTCAATTTAGATAGTATCGGTTATATTCCAGGAAAAGGCGAACAACAATTCAAACTGTTTGTAGAGAAAAAACCAACAGGAAAAACAGATATTATGGCTGATTATATTGAAGTAATTGACCCTTTTCCAGTCAATAAAGAACGTTCGGACGAAAACCTAAACCGTCGTACAAAATTCTTACGTTTCGGTTCTCTGAACGAAGTTTCGACAGTTGGTAACTGGGAGGATAAATAAGAATACAAATTATTATTTTATTATCTCAATGAAAAACGATTATCAATTAAAGAATGATAATCGTTTTTTTTTTGAGATAATTTCACAGAAATTTTTATAAATTTTAAATACTCAAATTATGAATACAAGTATATTTCAAAATTGGAAAAATAATAAACAATTTTTATTCCTTCTAATTCCTTCATTGCTGCTGGTAGGGCTTATTTTTTTGATTCAATCTCCTTATTTTATTCCTGAATCAAGCAATTTTGTTTTAGCAATTAGTATTGATTTTATTTTTACAATTCCGATTATTCATTATTTGATAATTCGAAAAACCAAAATTTCGAACCTGACAGCCATTACTTTAATGATTGCAGGGCTTTTTTTAGGATTATATTTTTTACCAAAAGAAAATCAAAACTATTTAGAGCTTTTCAAAACATATTTTTTTCCTGTTATCGAAATAGCAATTTTGAGTGTTGTGATTTGGAAAATCAGAAAAACAATCAAAAGCTATAAAACACTAAAATCTACTTATCAAATAAATAATCAAGAAAACGAAACAACAAGTTCATTTGATTTTTTTACGGTGTTAAAAAATAGCTGTGATGAGGTTTTGCCAAAACTGCCAGCTTCATTGTTATCTACCGAAATAGCTGTTATTTATTATTCAATTCTGAATTGGAAAAAAAATAAAATTAATCCTCTAAAAGAATTTACTTATCACAAAAATAGTGGAACAGTTGGTCTTTTGGGAGCTTTAGTTTTCATTGTTATTGTCGAAACGATTGCTATTCATTTGCTTTTGGCGCAGTGGAGTGTTACAGCAGCTTGGATTTTGTCATTTTTGAGTATTTATACTGGGTTTCAACTTTTAGCTTTTGCAAAATCATTTTCTAGGCGACCTATTCTGATAGAAAATGATATACTTTATTTGCGATATGGAATAATGAGTGAAACAGAAATTGAAATAAAAAATATTAAATCAATAGAAATTTCTGAAAAACCACTAAAAGAATTGATAGAAATGGAAGGAGTAAAGGATAAAAAACAACAAAAATTATATCAAAAATTATCCCCTTTAGGAGATTTAGAAGCTCATAATATTATAATTTATCTTCATACAAAAAACATATTGACAGGAATTTATGGAATAAAAAAAGAATTTGAAGTCTTGGGGTTTCATGTAGATGAAAAAAATAATTTTATCAATCAAATTCAAAACAGATTAGAGCTAAAATAGATTGTAAATTTGTATTATTCTGTAATTATCATATAAGTCATTAGGGTTTTTTATAAAAAAAGAAAACTGCTGTTGTTGGTATTTTAGCGATACCAACAACAATGCTTTGAAAATAAGTCTTGTAAAAACTAAAAAACGAACTTTTTTTTCTTATAAGAAAACCTTGTACAAGTCATTTTATTTAATTGTCTTTTTTTATAAAACCATCTTTTTTTAATTTATTTCTCAATATTTTCTCAACAATTTTGATGATAAAGCGTACTTCTCAACAGCGATATATTGACCTTATCAAACAAACTTTTTATTTTGATACGCCAGATTTTACAGTAGAAAACAACAAATTAAGGTTTTATGAAGTCGAATTAATGCCCATTATTGAAAAATATGGAACACCTCTACGCCTTACCTATTTGCCAAAAATTAGGAAAAATATAGAGAGGGCAAGAAATTATTTTAAAGAAGCTATCAAAAAATTGAATTATGAAGCCGATTATGTGTATTGTTATTGTACCAAATCTTCACATTTTAGTTTTGTGATGGAGGAAGTCTTAAAAACAGGTGCGCACCTTGAAACTTCTTCTACTTTTGATATTGCCATTATAAAAAAATTGAATCAAAAAGGAATATTTGATAAAAAAAAATACGTGGTTTGTAATGGTTTTAAAAGAAAAACATATACTGATGAAATAAAATCGCTCTGGAAGGAAGGGTTTGAAAATTGTATTGCCGTGCTTGATAATCGTAATGAAATAAATGCCTATCAAAATTTTGAAGGGCAAAATATGCAAATTGGACTTCGGATTGCGACCGAAGAAGAGCCTAATTTTGCATTTTATACTTCTCGTTTGGGCATACGTTATAAAGATGTAGTGGAGTTTTATAAAAAAGAGGTAGCAGCAAACCCAAATTTTAAACTTACGTTATTACATTTTTTTGTTAATTCTGGTATTCGTGATACTGTTTATTTTTGGAGTGAGTTTAATAAGTTTGTGCGTGCTTATTGTGATTTGAAAAAAATCTGTCCAGAGCTTCATATTTTGGATATTGGAGGTGGGCTGCCTATCAAAAACTCACTTGGTTTTGAGTATGATTATGAGTATATGACAGAGGCTATTGTATCTACTATTCAAGAAATTTGTCAGAAAGAAGGCGTACCTGTGCCTACTATTTTTTCCGAATTTGGAAGTTTTACGGTAGGAGAAAGTGGAGCAATGATTTTTTCGGTAATAGAACAAAAACAACAAAATGATAGAGAACTTTGGTATATGATTGATGGTTCGTTTATTACGCATTTGCCCGATACGTGGGGAATGGGGTATCGTTTTATCACAATGGCAATAAATAATTGGGACAAAGAATATCAGCAGGTTCATGTAGGTGGAATTACCTGTGATGGAATGGATTATTATGACTCAGAATCACATGTTTCAAAGTTGATGTTGCCAAAATTTAGGAAGGGAACAGAACAATATATTGGGTTTTTTCATACAGGCGCATATCAAGAAAGTTTGGGAGGTTATGGAGGCATTCAGCATTGCTTGATTCCTAATTCTCAACATATAATTATTGATAAAGATAAACAAGGAAATATCACAACCAAACAGTTTAGAAAAGAGCAAACAGAAGAGCAGGTTTTGGATATTTTGGGGTATTGATTTTTTAGGAACAATATATTTTGTATATGTTATGCACTCAAAAATATTGTCAATAGTTTAGCGTGAACTCGGTATTATTTCTCTTTGTAGTCTATGTTTTAGCGTGCGAAAATATACCCTAACCTTTAGATTAGGAGTTGTGAGATAGTTATTTTTCGAAATGACAGCTTTTTGAAAGAACCATCAAAGTTGAAAATTTATGTAAAAAAAGAAAACCTAATATTCCCATTTTCCATCAACAAGTGTAGTAGCAATTTCTTCAATAAAAGAATCTGCAACAAGTTGGTGTTTGTTTTCTGTTTTTAAAAAGTGCCATTTTATTCCATGAATATCAGCTATTTTTTTTGCCCATTTTATGCTATCTGCATCTTCTGGACTTCCTACAATAAATTTTCTTTTGACAGGATTTTTAATATATTCTTGTAGAAAATACCCAAATTCTAAACGACTTGTAGGCGCAATATTGGCATCAAAAACTCCTGATTTTTCTTTTGTCCAATAAGCTGGCAACCAAAACGCCGTAATATCACAAAGTTGAAGATATTGAAGCTCCCATGTAATTTGTTTATCTCTGACAGCTTCTAGTTCTGTTTTTGGTTTTTTGTTGTCAATATCTGCCCATTTTCCTGTTTCTGGTTCTGGAGAAACGACAATCATACTAGGATTTAATCGTTTGTCTTCTTTTAGTTTTTGAATTACTTTTCTTCGCCAGCCTGTTTTTAGGTTTTGTTCGGAAGGCGTAGCACCAGCCAAAAAAACACCTAATTTTGGAAAAATAGTATCATGATTTCTTGAAAATAAGGTTCGAATAGGTTCATGTTTCATAAATAGATAATTAAAAGTATTTCAATATAAAAAAATATCATTTAACAAAAAAACAGATTGAAAATATATTTTCAATCTGTTTTTGGTTTTATTGTACTATTTTTAATTTTTCAATTATGCCTCTACTGTTTTGGTAGTTTATTTAAAGATAGCTTTTATTTTATCCACATGGTCTAGTTTTTCCCATGTAAAAAATTCTACTTCACGCTCTTCTATTGTTGTAGTTTGGCTTGTAATATTTCCATCTTGCTTAGATTCTATTGTAGAAAATGTTACTTTTTCTTTGTACGAATCACGCCCCATGTGTCCATACGCAGCCGTAGGAGAGAAAATAGGATTTGTAAGCCCCAGACGATTAATAATAGCTGAAGGACGCATATCAAAAATTTCATTTAATTTTTCTGCAATTTGTCCATCTGTCAAATTTACTTTTGAAGTTCCGTAAGTATTTACAGAAAGAGAAACTGGTTTTGCTACACCGATTGCATAAGCTACTTGAACGAGAGCCTCATCTGCAATACCAGCAGCAACTAAGTTTTTAGCAATATGACGAGTTGCATAGGCAGCACTTCTATCTACTTTTGAAGAATCTTTTCCAGAAAAAGCTCCTCCACCGTGTGCGCCTTTTCCACCATACGTATCCACAATAATCTTACGACCAGTAAGCCCTGCATCACCATGAGGACCTCCAATAACAAATTTGCCTGTTGGATTAATATGAAAAACAGTATCTTTTGTAATTAATTTGTCAGAAATTACACGAGGAATTACAATATTTTTAACATCTTCATTGATTTTTGCAAGCATAGCAGCTTCCGAATCAAAATCATCATGTTGAGTAGAAACTACAACTGTATGCACATGAATAGGTTCGTTGTTGTCATCATACTGAATCGTAACTTGTGCCTTTGCATCAGGGCGCAAATAAGGCATCAAATGAGATTCTTCTTTACGAATTTTGGCAAGTTCTTTTACAATCCTGTGTGAAAAAGCCAATGCCATCGGCATATATTCAGGTGTTTCTTTGGTTGCATAACCAAACATCATTCCTTGGTCGCCTGCGCCTTGTTCTTCATTCTCTCTATCTACACCTTGAGCAATATCAGGAGATTGACTGTGAAGAGTAACAATAACTCCACAAGATTCGGCATCAAAACGATATTCATCGCTATTATAACCAATGTGTTGAACTGTTTTGCGAGCCACCTCAGCAATATCAACGTATGCTTTTGTAGTAACTTCACCAGCCACAACAACAAGTCCAGTTGTTACAAGTGTTTCACAAGCTACCCTTGATTTTGGGTCTTGTGCCAACATTGCGTCTAATACAGCGTCAGAGATTTGGTCAGAGATTTTATCTGGGTGTCCTTCAGATACAGATTCAGAAGTGAACAAATAAGCCATTCGTATAAATTTAGGAAAAATGAAATAATTTTTTTCTTATCAATCAATAGTTATATAGTCAAAATACCTGTTTATTTTAGTCTATTCATAATCAAATAATTAATTCAGTTATTTTATTTATAAGTAGTATTGACATTAAGCAAGCAAAAATACAAAGCTAAACTCAAAATACAAAAATTAATACCTATCAAAGTTTTATTTTTTTATAAAAAAACGCCATATAAGGAATAATTACGACCTGCTAAAGCAGTGAAGCTAATTAAAAATCACGAATTTAATACATTGATTGTCAGAAATTTGTATTAAAAGATGTATAAGTTAATTAATTTCTAAAACACCATTCTCTCAAAAAAAATTGAAAGAATGGTGTTTTGCATTTTATAAGAAAAAGAGTAATTTTCCGTAATCCGTAATCCGTAATCCGTAATTGATTTTATCCTTTTACCATTTGGTCGTAAGTAAGAAATGTATCCATTCCTTTCTCTAAAAAATAAGCTTGTGTTTCTTCTTTTGATTTTTGGCTTGTAACAAGTACAAAATCTCCTCCCCACGCACCAAGTGATTTTACTTCTCCCCAATAATCTGAAAAATGAATGTCTTTTACTCGTTGCATTGCCATATTTTTAGCAATAATTTCCTCATGTTTTGCAATTAGCTTTTCAAATTCTTCTAATTTTGTAGCTGTTACAATTTTGTGTGTAATGCCTGAAAGTTCTTTTACCAATTTGTCTTTTTTACTTTTTAGTTTTTCATAATATGAAATTCCCTCGGCAGAAGATTGTTTTTTTCCTAAATAGACAAAATAAAGTTGATTTTTGAAAGGAGGGCTAAAATCAATCGGAATAGTACGTGGGATTCCGTCGTTTCTTTCATATAAAATTGGAGTTTCAGACTCAGCACAAGCAACATCATATCCAGAACCTCCCATTGTTTTGGCAAGCAAATCAAAGGCATTTATTCCTGCCCATTTTGCAATCGTATGGATAAGTGTTGAGCTACTTCCCAAACCCCAAAGGCGAGGAAATTCTAAAAATGTTTCTACCAAAACAGACTCTTTGCCTACCAAAAAATTTTTTGAAATTTTGCGTGTTGTTTGTAATATTTTCTGTAAAACTAATGATTTTTGAGAAACATATCCTTCTAATGCCTCAAAAGTTTCGATATCAAAACGAGATTCAAACCAAATTTTGCCATTGCTATCATAGCTTTTCCAATGTAATATGCGATGTTTGGAGGGTGAATAAGTAACTTGTAATAATTGTCCTTTTTGGGTTGGGACAGCAAGTGCTATTGCACCATCAAGTACATAATATTCACCACTAAGTAGCAGTTTTCCATTTCCGTGAAAACGATTCATAGATTAAAAGTAAATTTTTGAAAAAGTAAAAAAATATTGGTTTTCCTTGATTAAGATAATCAACTTTTAGAGTTTTGTTTATTAGGCATGAGTACGAATAGTAGCCAAAAATTCTCTTACAGCATTAAAAGAAACTGTATTGTTTTTGAAGTATTCGACAGCCTGTTTTACTTCTTTTTCTGTTGCTTCGAAGTTACGCAAAATATTCAAAAGGTGCATTTTCATGTGTCCTTTCTGGATTCCTGTTGTGGTAAGTGATTTGATTGCTCCAAAGTTTTGAGCCAAGCCCAATGTCGAAATAATTTGCATCAGTTTTGGTGCAGATGGGTTTCCGAGCATTTGTAAAGAGCGTTTTGAAAGTGGGTGTAGTGAAGTAAGCCCTCCAACTGTTCCGACAGCAATCGGCATTTCTAACCAAAATTTAAAAATCCCATTTTCTATACTACAATCTGACAAACTTCGGTATTGTCCAGAGCGTGCTGCATACGTATGCCCACAGGCTTCAACAGCTCTAAAATCATTTCCAGTTGCTAATACTACGGCATCAATTCCATTAAAAATTCCTTTATTGTGAGTAGTGGCACGATAGACATCGTTTTTTGCTATCTCAATGGCTTTTTTAAATTTGAAAGCAAATGTTTTGGCATCTAATCCATCAATTATTCCTAATTCTTCAATCGGACATTCTACCCACGTTTTGACCAAACATTCGGGCGTATAATTAGAAAGAATACACATAATTATTGTAGCATCTCTTTCTTCATCTGTAAACATTTCTTTGGAAGCCACCCAGTTTTGCAGCGTTTTGGCAAATTGTTCTAAACAAGAGTTGATAAAGTTTGCTCCCATCGAATCACAAGTATCAAAAGTAGCTTTAATTTGATAATAATTATCATCTAAATGGCGCATATCCAATAGCTCAATATCCAAAATTCCACCACCACGCTGACGCATATTTTTGGTAATATTGCTTGTGTCTTTTAGCATTTGTTCTTTTGCTTCATCAAAAACACAATACATTTTGTTGTAATCTCCTTTCCAAAGGAAATGAACTTGCCCTATTTTTTTGGTAGAAATAATTTCGGAATGAAAACCTCCTCTTGATTGCCAAAATTTTGCTGCCTTTGAAGCTGCTGCCACTACCGAACTCTCTTCAATAGTCATCGGAACGGCAAAAGTTTCTCCATTCAAAATTACATTTGGAACTATACCAAAAGGCATATAATAGTTGGTCAGTGTATTCTCACTAAATTCGTCAAAAACTTTTTGCTGGTGTGTGTCAGCATGCCAAAAGCTACTAAATTGGTTTAGTAATTCATCTGATGAATCTCCCAACTGTTGGGCAATCCATTTGATTTTTTCTTCTTTAGAAAGTTTTGAAAAACCTGAAATTAATTCCATACTTGTTTTTTTTATTTATCAAAAAATTATCCTTTAAAAAAGAATAAGTAAATCATTTACATTACCTTATACTTTCAAAAGTTTCAAAAAGTTTTGAAAATTTGAAAATAATTATGATGTAAAAAGGTTTTGATTCTTTTTTGAGTAATGTAATAAAATTATATTTGTAATTTTGAGGTTTACTAATTTATTTCAAAAATATTTATTTTTTCAAAATGAATCCTCAATCTCTATTAATATTAAGAACTACTCGTACAAATTTTTTAACTCTTTTGAATGAATTTTCATTAGAACAAATTAATCAAATTCCGAAAGGATTTTCTAATAATCTAATTTGGAATTTTGGGCATCTTGTCGTTACACAACAACTTCTATGTTACAAACTCTCTGGAAACAAAATGTATATTAGTGATGAAATGGTCAATAAATACAGAAAAGGAGCAAAACCGACAACCGATGCAACTAAAGAAGAAGTAGAAGAACTCAAAACATTAGCCTTTGATTTGATTGATAAATTTGAAAAAGATTACACAGCAAATAAAGCCATGTTTGATACTTTTACAGAATATCCGACAAGTTATGGTTATATTTTAAAAAATATTGAAGACACAATAAGTTTTAATAATACACACGAAGGCGTACATTATGGATATGCGTTGGCTTTGAGAAAAGCTATTGTTTAACGTAAACTCGGTTTTTAACTGATTTGTTTTTAGCATTTTAAGTATTTATTTCAGTTATTTTCATCAAAAAAGGCTAAAAAAGGTTATTTTTGAATAGCACTACTCAATTTTAACCTCTTTAGCTTTATGTTTGAGAAAGCTAAAAAGTTTGAAAGGAAATTGCTTTGGTAACAAAGGTTATTTAACAAAACTATGACAACCACTCTATGAAAATGGACTTAAAAAATCAGCTATAATAGTAGCCTATCATTGCCACACAGAAAAATCTAGAATATTTATACCCAAATAATACTGAGTTCACGTTATTTTCTAAATACCAAATCAAAATATGGGTATTTGTAATTATTTATTTTTATATACATAGAGTTTTCGGGTTTGTTTTTTATTGATTTACTTCATAAGTAAGACCTTGAAACTTGTTTTCAAATTTATCTATGAGTTTATAAATGTTGTCTTTGCTCCAATTTCTTGCAACAAAATAACTTCTACCTTCAAAAATTAATTCTGGCTCACTAGTAGTTTTGTATTTGCGATATTTTATTTCTGTTTCCGTAAAATTTTCTTTTTCCTTTAACAAATGAAAACTACAACTTTTATCTTTTCTTAGATATTTAATACTATTTTCATTAATTAATCCTTTTTGCTCAAGTAATTTTATAGTTTGAAGTCCAATATCAGATTTTTTAATCCCTGTTACAAAGTCTTCTCCTCTATATTTTATACTTAGTTTACTTCTATCTCTATCACTTGATAGATTGTCTAAAGCATCTTTTATACTATCTCTTGTTTCTTTCTCTTGCTCTGGGTCAGAACTTATAGCATACAAAGATGCTAAAATCAATTTTTGATTTTTCTCCCAAAAACTAGAAAGCAATTTTCTTTCTTCGTTACCAAGTGCCATAATTAGTTCTTTTTTATGTCCATCTACCTCTACATCAATAGCAGGCTGACTTAATGATTGTAAATATTCTTTTAAGATATTTTTTGTTCTGATTGATATGTTTTGATTTAGCGCAGGTTCTATTAAATAATCAACAATAGATTGATAATTTATTTGGATAAATTCTTTACAATTACACTCTGGTTCAGTCAATTCAATTAATTCAAGAGTTGAAATAGGTGTTAAGTAAATGTATAATACGATATTATTTTCTGTTTCAGATGAGTTGAAATGATTGTAATATTTATTGGTTTGGTCGTTATTTTCTTTGCTCTCAACTTTATTTTCAATAATTAATTTGATATTTTTCTCCTCTTTATTGACAAGTAAATTTAGCTCTACATAAATATCAAGTCGTCCTACGTTTTTTATATAAAACTCTGGTTGAATAGTCAAGTTTTCTATAATATAATCTTCTGTAACAAAAGAATTGTATAAACTAGAATATTGATTTTTGTGTTTATCATTACTAAACTTCAAAATTATATCTAGTAATTTTTTTATTGGAAAATCTCCTAAATTATGACTTTCTTTATTTCCAAGCAACCAAGCTATAAAATTGCTATGACTGATTTCTCGCCTACTAATTCCTAAAATTTCTGAAAAGGATTTTGAATAATAAAATTTTTCTAACTTTTGAAAATCAGTATCGTTTTTAAATTTTATTATTTCATCTCTTATTTTATCTAAAGTGTAATTTTCCATTTTTTTTGTAATAAATATAACTGAATTAATTTCTATAAATTACTTCTGTTCAAAAGCTGTTCTTGACGATAAATATCTGCTTCACATTTATCTCTTATATAAGTTATTCGATTATTTGAACCACTCAATTCATAAAATCTATCAAGCGCATTTACTGCTGGGTTACCTTCATTTCCAAAAAAATGAATATATGTGTTTTTGTATAATTCATTTAAAGATTTTCCATATACAGGTTCAAAATAATCAATTTTTTCTCCAGTAGAATTAACTACTTTACAGTAACAATCATAAAGTCTAAAAGTCTTGTTTTTCCATTCTTTCTTTTTAAAAGAATAAAGTTCTTCTAATAATTTTACTTCAAAAATATATTGATTTTGCTTAATATTTATTTCAAAGAACAAAGATGTATTTCTATCAAATATTAACTTGAACATATCTATTTTTTTTGCTTTTTCTTTCTCTTCTAATTCGTTTCTAAATGTAGATATAGATTTTTCTTTTTGTATTCTACCAACAGGTTTACCTATTTCAAAATCTGTACTTTCGTCTCCCAGTATGCAATATGTAGTATTTTCAACTAAAGAGATACGTTGATTTGTTTCTCTATCGTAAAAATGTCCATACTTAAAAATTATATTTTTACTTATCATAATATTGAATTTGTATGTTATGTTTTTAATAAAATCAAATATACCATTTTTTTACAAATAAAAAACCTACCAAATTTCCAAAAAAGAAAAATCAGTAGGTTTTCATAATTTATAAAACAGAAATCAAACTACTTCACTTCTGCCAATTCTCTTTCTTCATATTCTTCAACAGGAATACAGCTACACATAAGGTTTCTATCACCAAAGGCATCATCTATGCGACTTACCGAAACCCAAAACTTGCGTTCTTTTACCCATTCCAACGGATAAACTGCCTTCTGACGAGAATAAGGAAAATCCCACTCATCAGCCAAAAGACGTGCAGCCGTATGAGGAGCATTTTTCATTACATTATTTTCTGCATCGGAATCTCTATCTTCAATTTCTTGAATTTCTTTGCGAATCTGAATCATAGCCTGTGCAAAACGGTCTAGCTCTTCTTTTGTTTCGCTTTCTGTTGGCTCAATCATAAGCGTTCCTGCAACTGGAAAAGAAACCGTCGGAGCGTGAAAACCATAATCCATCAAGCGTTTTGCAATATCTACCACTTCAATCCCGACTGTTTTCTTAAATTCTCTACAATCCAAAATAAACTCGTGAGCGCAACGCCCATTTTTACCTACATACAAAATTGGATAGTGTTCTTCCAACAAAGATTTGATATAATTTGCATTCAAAATGGCTCTTTCTGTCGCTCTTGTCAGTCCGTCGCCTCCCATCATAGCAATATAAGCATACGAAATAAGCAAAATAGAAGCACTTCCATAAGGAGCTGCCGAAATAGGGTGACTTGCACCATTTTCTTCAATTTTTCCACGAATCTCAACTACTGGGTGAGAGGGCAAATAAGGAGCTAAATCTTTTACGACACCAATAGGCCCCATTCCCGGACCACCCCCACCATGAGGAATACAAAACGTTTTATGCAAATTCAAATGACAAACATCTGCACCAATATTGGCAGGAGAAGTCAAACCAACTTGAGCATTCATATTTGCACCGTCCATATAAACACGTCCACCGTTTTTATGAATAATATCACAAATTTCGATAATAGATTCCTCAAAAACACCATGCGTAGAAGGATAGGTTACCATCAAACATGATAAATTTTCTCTGTGTTTTTCTACTTTTGCTTTCAAATCTTCTACATCAATATTTCCATTTTCATCACATTTTGTAATGACAGTTTTCATTCCTGCCATTACTGCACTTGCTGGATTTGTTCCGTGTGCAGACGATGGAATAATAGCAATATTTCGGTGTTCATTTCCATTGGCAGCATGGTAGCCACGAATAGTCATCAAACCAGCATACTCGCCCTGCGCTCCCGAATTGGGCTGTAAAGAAACATCATCAAAACCTGTAATTTCACACAGCCAAGTACGTAGATTATCTGTAATTTCTTTGTATCCATTTGCTTGACTAAGAGGCGCAAACGGGTGGATTTGTCCAAATTCTGACCATGTAACAGGAATCATTTCGGCTGTTGCATTGAGTTTCATTGTACAAGAACCCAAAGAAATCATCGAATGTACTAAAGATAAATCTTTGTTTTCCAAACGCTTCATGTAGCGCAACATTTCGTGTTCGGTATGGTATAAAGAAAAAACAGGGTGCGTCATAAAATCAGACTTTCTAATAACTGCATCTTCCCAGTTTAGCTCCAAATCTTGAGCAAATTCTTTTATTTCTTCTTTGAAAGAATCTTTGTGCATAGCTCTTGCAAAAAGTGCCGATAAGGTTTCTAGGTCTTCATATTCAGCACGCTCGCCATAAGAAATTCCTATATTTCCATTATTAAAATAACGAAGGTTTATTTCATTTTTTTCAGCTAATTCCTTTATGTTTCTTGCTTGTTCGTTTGTTGTATTTATTTTTAATGTATCAAAATACTGACTATAAATTACTTCATAGCCCAATTTTGTCAAAAACTTTTCTGTAATCTTAGCAAAACCATGGATTCTGTGAGCAATGTTTTTTAATCCTTCTGCGCCATGATAAACACCATACATACTTGCCATTACGGAAAGCAAAACCTGTGCAGTACAAATATTTGAAGTTGCTCGTTCTCTTTTGATGTGTTGTTCACGAGTTTGCAGAGCCATTCTGTAAGCAGCATTTCCGTCAGCATCTTTCGAAAGACCAATTACACGCCCTGGCATAAAACGCTTATTTTTTTCATGAATTGCAAAAAATGCAGCATGAGGACCTCCATAACCCATCGGAACGCCCAAACGTTGAGCCGAACCAAAGACTACATCTGCACCCATTTCTCCTGGAGGAGTGAGCATAGTCAGAGCCAAAAGGTCAGAAGCAACAGCTACCGAAACTTCATTTTCTTTTGCTGCTGCAATAAATGAACTGATATTTTTGATGTGTCCATCGGTGTTTGGATATTGAAGCAGAAGCCCAAAAAAGGTTTCATCAGTAACATCAAACTTTGTAATATCTCCAATTTCTAATTCTATTCCCAATGGCTCGGCACGTCCTTGCAATAATGAAAGCGTTTGGGGGTGACATTTATTAGAAACAAAAAATTTCATTGCTTTTTTCTTAGATTTCGCCTTTGTTGCTTCCAATAGGCGCATTGCTTCTGCTGCTGCTGTTGCTTCATCTAAAAGCGAGGCGTTGGCAATTTCCATTCCTGTAAGGTCTATGACCATTGTTTGGAAATTGATGAGAGCTTCTAATCTTCCTTGTGCGATTTCGGCTTGATAGGGCGTATAAGCTGTGTACCAAGCTGGATTTTCCAATACATTTCTAAGAATTACATTCGGCACAAGCGTTTCGTAATATCCCATTCCGATAAAAGAACGAAAGACTTTATTTTTAGATGCAATTTTTTGAAGATTATGAATAAAATCACTTTCTGTAAGAGCAGAAGGCAAATTTAATGGATTTTTAAGACGAATATCAGCAGGAACAGTTTCTGAAATAAGCTCTTCGATAGAAGAAACATTTACTTTTTTGAGCATCTGAACAATAGAATCATCAAGGTTTCCATTGTGGCGACTCTCAAAGGTGGTTTGATTGAAGATATTGATTTTCATTCGTATAGGTTTACTAAAGGTAAGCTAGGTTAAAAAGACGTGAGATATAAAAGACTTAATATAAAATACAATAGATTGAATAATTTTGATGAGTTGAGATAGATTTTGTATCAAATTCTGAACTCATTTTATGATATTGTAAAGTTACAAAATATATTATTCTGAATCTTAAAAGCAAGAACAAATATCTACTAGGTTTGTATAAAGTCAAAAATAATAAAACCAATTCTTTAATTTTAGAAAATGTCTAGTAGTGTGATGTTAAAGTTAAATTCACTTTTTGCGTGAAAAATATAACTATTTTAGTTTGAAAACGTTTAGAAAGTATCAAAAAGTCGTGAAAAAATGAATGGTATTGTATTTTATAATTATTTTTAATATTATAAAAAATGTATGATATATTTAAAATAATTATTTTTAATAAGATATAATAAATAATTCATAATTTATTGAAATTTTTTTTTATTGTATTATTTTTAGTAAAAAATAAAGTTATTGTATCAAAAACATGAGAAAAACGCAAATATGTTTTGATTAAGAAAGTTTAGAGAAATATTTTTTATTCTCTATTTTTTTTAAGATTTTTGTATCAAAGTGTATTCTTTTTTAAATAAAGCATTTATTATTTCCTAACTATTCTATTTTTTGAAATAATTGTAAGCCTTAACTGTTTTGTATTGAAGAATAATAAAAAAAATGAAAAGGATTTTAAGAATTTTTAAATTTTGGTCTTGCGTTTGCTTATACTAAATCAAAAATACTTTTGTATCAACAAAGTATCAACGTTTTAATTATAACTTATTTTTTATCTTTACTGATAAATATTGTTTAAGCTAATAATTAAAAAGAGAATTTTTATTTGGTAATTTTTTAATTTATGCAGACCTTCCTTTATATGAATTAAATTCTACATTTTCCTTTAATAAAACCTTACAAATAGCTTTTTTAGCTTACTAAGATATTAAGAAATTATACGACATTTAAGCAAATGCAAATTAACCAACATAAAATGAAAATAGGAATTGTAGTCAATTCTTCTTGGAACATTTATAATTTTAGAATAGGTTTGGTCAAAGCCTTTTTACAAAACCATGAAGTAATTGCCATCGCTCCAGACGATGGATATCGAAAATCATTGGAAGAGATGGGCTGTAAGTTTGAGCCTGTTCCGATGGAATGTAAAGGCACAAACCCAATTAATGATGCTCTACTTATCAAAAGGTTAGTAAGTGCATATCGAAAACACAAACTTGATGTAGTGTTGCATTATACCATAAAACCAAATATTTATGGTACAATAGCTGCGCAGCTTCTAAAAATCCCATCGGTCAATAATGTAACAGGATTGGGAACAGTATTTTTGAGAGAAGGTATTTCTTCCAAAATTGCTCAATATTTGTATCGTTTTACGTTTCGTTTTCCTCAAACGGTATTTTTTCAGAATCAAGATGACAAACAACTTTTTGTTAATAAAAATTTGATTAAAGAATCTATTGCTCGCCTTTTACCTGGTTCGGGTATAGATACAACTCATTTTGTACCCAAAAAAACAAACTTATCTATTTCAAAACAAAAAAATAAAAAAGAATTTACTTTTTTATTGATTGCTAGAGTTCTTTATGATAAAGGAATTGCAGAATATGCAGATGCGATTAGGCTTTTGAGAAGTAAGGGAATTAATGCACGCTTTCAGCTTTTAGGAAAAATAGATGAAACAAAAGGATTAGGTATTCCTGAAAAACAAATCAAAGAATGGGAAAAAGAAGGGCTTTTGAAATATCTAGGAACTACTAGCGATGTGCGTCCACTTATTTCGAATGCTGATTGTGTTGTGTTGCCTTCTTATAGAGAAGGAACTCCACGCACACTTTTAGAAGCTGCTTGTCTTGGCAAACCAATTATTACAACTGATGTTCCGGGGTGTAGAGAAACTGTAATTCATAATTTTAATGGTTATTTGTGTGAAGTAAAAAATGCCTATGATTTGGCTGACAAAATGCAAAGAATGATTTCTTTAGATAAAGAAACCTTAAATGAAATGGGTGTAAATAGTCGTTGGCTTGCTGAAACAAAATTTGACCACCAAATTGTTATTAAAAGATATACAGAAGTGCTTGATAAAGTACAAATAGAAGAGAGTAGAAAAAATATTCCTGTCAATAATTTTGGAAAAATGCGCTCGAAAGTCAAACAAAGACAACTCAAAGAAAAAAGACACATGCTTCCTTTTGAGAAAGAAAACAAAGATTTGAAATCAAAAATTACAAATGCAGTTTTAGTAAAATCATAATCATTTTTTAGTAGCTAAAAACAAAAAAACCTATTTCTTTAGAAAAAAAATAGGTTTTTGTTTTTATATAAAAAAATTATTGAGCTGTCCAACCTCCATCAACTGGAATGGCTGTTCCTGTAAATGCAGTAGCATGTTTTGAAGCTAATAATAATGCCATTTCTGCAAGAGTTTCCATAGAAACAAAATCTTTTACAGCTTGTTTTTTGAGCATTACTTTTTCAACAACCTCATCTTCACTCATTTGGTGTGTTTTGGCTTGTGCTGCAATTTGTTTTTCTACTAATGGCGTTTTGACATAACCAGGGCAAATTGCATTTGCAGTAATATTATGAGGCGCACCCTCTAAGCCTAATACTTTTGTGAGTCCGACAATTCCGTGTTTGGCAGCCACATAAGCTGATTTAAACTCCGAAGCACGCAACCCATGTGCAGAAGCAATATTAATAATTCTGCCAAATTTTTGTTTTTTCATACCCTCCCAAACAGCTTGCGAAGTATGAAAAGCAGAACTCAAATTGATACCAATAATGGCATTCCATTTGGCAGCAGGAAATTTTTCGATAGATGAAACATATTGAATACCTGCATTATTTATCAACACATCAATGACACCAAATTTTTGTTGGGCTTCATCTATCATTTGTTTGATTTGTTCGGAATCTAGCATATTGGCATTCGAAAACATTGTTTGAATAGCATATTCTTTTGCTACATTGGCTGCTATTTCTGCGCCATTATCTTCCAAACCATTAAAAACTACATTGTAGCCTGCCTTTGCAAAGTGCTTTGCAATTCCTAAACCGATTCCACTTGTGCTTCCTGTAATGAGTACTGTTGCCATAAAAAGTTTTTTTTAAATAAACAGGTTTTTGCCTGTCTAGAGTTTATAAATTATAATTGTAGAGTTTTAAATGTTTTTATTACATTTTTTGATGGTAGAATCAATGAGTTTGAAAGTTTTATTTTTTAAATCTTCTACATCATTTTCGTTTAAGTTTTGTGTTTTTATAGGTGCATGATAAATTATCTTACAGTGATGACGAGTAAATTTTAAAGGTTGTTTGTCTGGAAGAATTATCCAATTATAAAGAATTGTTACAGGAACTAATGGAGTTTGAGTTTGAATAGCTGCTCGAAAAGCACCATCTTTAAAAGGTGTCATTTGTGGTGGGTTTTTTGAAAAAATCCCTCCCTCTGGATAAATTAAAATATTTTTCTTTTCTTTTATTGCCTCTTTTACTTTTTCAAATGCCTCAAAACGACTAGCTCCCTGCCCACGACTAACAGGAATATGAATCTTTTTGAAAATATAACCAAATAAAGGCACTTTGCTCAATGATGCCTTTCCCATAAAAACACTAAACTTTGGAACTGTCATGACCATAGCAGCAATGTCCATATAAGAAGTATGATTGGCTGCATAAATATAGTTTTGATTAGGATTTGGCTCAAATTCCCATTCTGTTGTTACTTTTATTCCAATTCCAAAATATAGAATTTTTGCCCAAATTCTATATAAAAATCCATTCCAATAATGCCATTCTTTGCGTTGTGTTGCCAGCCATAAAAAAGGAAATAATGTTAAAAAAATAATCAAAAACCAAGTAGCACACCAGATAGTATATAAATTCATGAAAGAGTTATTGGTTACAAGTTATCAGTTACTAATAAATAGCAATGAATACTTCGGTTTAAAATTTTTTTGTAAAAGCAATTACAAATTAACACAAAAAAAATTGACAATCCTCAAAGAAGATTGTCAATTTGTGATAATATTTATTCAGTAACGTTGATTGTTACAATGCAAAGTTGATGCGTGTAAGTAATCCACCTGTCTGAACAAATACCCCTTCCGAACCAAGTGAGCGTACTGGAAATTTCCAATACGGTTCAACTTGTAGCGTTAAATGTTTTCCTAAGGAGGTTTCAAGTCCTATAGAAACATTAATGGTTGTAAAAAGCTGCATAGCTGATTGTGTTTCTTTTTGACTCACTACTTCTTGCGAACGAGTAAGGCGTGGGTCATAAATATCTTGAACTGAAACAGTATAATCTGATTCATAATTTTCTTTTAAAAGAAAATAATTTGAAGTCCCTGCTGTTAGAAACCATTTATTTCTATCAGTTTGAATGGCATTGTAGCGCAAATGTATCGGCAAATCTATTAATTGCCAATTTATTTTGGTTTTATTTTTTTTTACCCAAGTATCTTCATTTGGGTTGATGTGAGTAATATTTGCAACAGATAAAGGTTCTTCTATATCAATTTTTTTTTGTGTATAAATTGCTCCTGACGAAATATTAAAACGTTTTGAAAGTTGATAATCAGCCATTACGCCATACCCATTTGCATAATTCATACGTTTCTTATCATTATTTTTATAAATATTTGTTATTGCCATAAGAGCTGCACCAATTCTCCATTTTCCGATAGCACTTACCACAGGATTTTTTCTGATTAATTCATTATTTTGATTTGAAGCCAAAAGTGTTTCTTCAATTTCTAGTTCTGGCAATGATATTTCTGCTGGTTTAATGTTGGCAAACAAATTAATATCTGTTTTTTCTATTTTTTCTAATGCTAAGTTTAGTTTTAATGTCTTAGGAATTTTATTTGATTTTAATTCTTGAATTGTTTTATTGTTAGAGAATAAATTAATACTTTTTTGTTTTGAATGATTATCAGAACTAGAAGAACTAAATGCTATTTGATTTGATTTGATTTTTGAAACAGAATTAGTATGCGTAATATTTTTTTGAGTGAAAGAATTTTTATCTAATTTTTTTTCTGAATCAAATTTTGAGATTGTTTTAGTGAAATTTTGAGTGTTTTTTTGTATGTTTTCTTTTAGTGTGTTTTTCTTAATTGAGTGAATTGAATTTTGTACAGAATTGTTTTGAAAAGCTATATTTTGATGTGAATTTTGATTGTTATTCAATGAATTAGATAAAAATTGGTATCCTCCAAATAATAAAATAATTGCTGCTGTACCCATAGTCGCAAAAACAGCCAAACGACGAAAAAGAACTGCTTTACGATTTTTTTTATTATGAACAGCCAATTTTGATTGCATAGCCGACCAATCAGCAGGCTCAAAAATAGGTTCATAATTTTCTGCAACCTCTTTAAAGCGTTCTGTAAAACGTTCTTCTGATGATTTGTGATTCCCGTTTTGGTTATCGTATATATGCTTCATACTTTTTTCCGAAATGCTCTTTTATTAGTAAGCGTAATTTTTGTTTTGCCCTTGATAAATTCGAACGAGAAGTTCCCGCTGGTATTCCCATTTTTTTTCCGATTTCTTCGTGCGAATAACCTTCAATTTCATAAAGATTAAATGTAATTCGATAGATATTTGGTAAGGATTGAACAAGCGCATAGATTTCATTTGCACTCATTTGGTCTATCACATCACCTCTAGTATCTTCTTTTCTATCAGCATATTCTACATCCAAATGATTGGTATGTTTTTCATTTTTGCGATAAAAATCAATAGCTGTATTAATGATAATTCTACGAAGCCAACCTTTAAATGATTTTTTAGAATCATATTGATTTATTTTTGTGAATACTTTCATAAAACTATCATTCAAAACTTCACTTGCCTCATCTTTATTTTTGCAATAGCGTAGTGATACTGACATCGCATATCCATAAAAATGTTTGTACAACATTTCCTGACTTTTTGCGTGTTTTTTACGGCAGCCTTCAATGAGGCGATGTTCAATATTTGTTAGCTCTATGGCTTTCACCAAAAATTAGTAATTTAATTGTTCGTTTGGGGAATCTTTAAGTTGTTTTCAAAGTCCTTACGCAGCTAAGTTTGAAAGTGTTGCAGAGGTTTCATAAAAAAATGATTTTTTTTATTTTTCTCAAAAAAAACTCCTATCCAAATTTTGAAAAAAATAGATAGGAGTTTTGTATAAGACAATCTCACGCTAAAGTGTAAGGTACGGAATAATTCTCACGCTAAAGCGTAAGCTACTTTTTTAACCAACCTTCTACTTCTTCTTTTGTTGGGTTTTTAACTTCTTTGAGTTTCATTTTTTTACGCATTCCACACATATCATTAAAAAGTTTTGAAGGAATAGCTTCTTTCAAATCTTCAATGGTCAGAAAACCTAATTTTTGAATAATTGGAATAAGTTCTGTACGGATTCCCAAATCTGTATAATCGCTTTGAGAAGCATATTTTGGTTGTGCTTTTGGACGCATTTGAGGGAAAAACAAAACATCTTGAATAGAATTTTGATTTGTCATAATCATAGAAAGACGGTCAATTCCGATTCCTAAACCTGCCGTTGGAGGCATTCCGTATTCAAGAGCATTTAAAAAATCTTCGTCCAAAACCATTGCTTCATCATCACCTCGTTTTCCGAGTTCTAATTGTTCTTCAAAACGTTGTCTTTGGTCTATTGGGTCATTGAGTTCAGAAAAGGCATTACAAATTTCTTTTCCATTACAAACAGCTTCAAAACGCTCTACCAAACCTTCTTTTGTTCTATGTTTTTTGGCAAGTGGCGACATCTCAACAGGATAATCTGTAATAAATGTAGGCTGGATAAGTTTTGGCTCACAGTGTTCTCCAAAAATCTCATCAATCAATTTTCCTCTACCCATTGTATCATCAATCGGAACATTTAATTGTAGGGCAGTTTTGCGCATTTCTTCTTCATTCATTTCAGAAATATCAACACCTGTAAAATGTTCAATGGCTTCATACATAGTATAGCGTTTCCACGGACGAGCAAAATTAATTGTATTTTCTCCTACTTTTACTTCTGTCGAATTGTGAAGTTTTAAAGCAATTTTTTCGACCATTTCCTCTACCAAATTCATCATCCATTCGTAGTCTTTATAAGCTACATAAAGTTCAATTTGAGTAAACTCTGGATTATGAAAACGGCTCATTCCTTCATTTCTAAAGTCTTTTGCAAACTCATAAACACCATCATAACCACCCACAATCAATCTTTTTAGATAAAGTTCATTTGCAATACGCAAATAAAGAGGCATATCTAATGTGTTGTGATGCGTTTTGAAAGGGCGAGCTGCAGCACCTCCATAAATAGGTTGTAAAATAGGAGTTTCTACTTCTAAATAATCTTTGTCATTCAAATATTCACGCATAACACCCATAAGTTGAGAGCGTTTTTTGAAAACATCTCTTACTTCTGGATTTACAATCATATCCAAATAACGCTGACGATAACGCTGTTCGGAATCTGTAAAAGCATCATAGGTTTTTACTGTTCCATCTTCATTTTCTACTCTTTTTACGATAGGAAGAGGGTGCAATGATTTTGTAAGAATCGTAAATTCGGTAGCACGAAGTGTAATTTCACCTACATTTGTGCGAAAAATATAACCTTTTACACCAATAATATCTCCAATATCTAAAAGTTTTTTGAAAACAGTATTATACATTGTCTTGTCTTCATCTGGGCAAATTTCATCTCTACGAAAATAAAGCTGCATGCGCCCTGTCGAATCTTCAATTTCTGCAAAAGCAGCCGAACCTTGCACACGGTGAGTCATTAGACGACCTGCAAGAGAAATTTCTTTAAACTCATCAAAATTCTCTTCTCCATTTTCTGTTTCTTGCGGTTTTTCTTCTGGAAAACTATCTTTAATCTGTTTGGCTGTATGCGTAAAATTATAAAGTGCAGCAGGATAAGGCTCTATTCCTAACCCAATAAGTTGTTCTCTTTTCTGACGACGCAGAATTTCTTGTTCGCTAAGTAATGGTTGCATATTCTATTTTCAAACTCTAAGAGTCTTTAGAGATATTTAGAGTTTAATTCAATTTATAGTTTAAAAAATCTTTTTCTTAGATATAAATTCAAAAATACGGATTTTTTTTGACTTATACTTAACTAAATATTAATTATGAATTAAAAATTACAAATTACGACTTGTTAGAGCAATAATATTAATATAAGTTATTGATTAACAGTTGGTTGTGATTTAAAAAGAGTGATTCATTTAATTTCTATTCTTAAATTAGTTTTTTGAAAAGTAAAACTAAAAAACATTAAAGTTTTGTATTTTGATAAAAAATGATAGATTTACAAATCTTGCCGATTACTGATATTTTTTCTAAAATTTGTTCTATCTTTAAATAATTTTAAACAGAATCTATAATTTTATCAATAATGAAAAATCTAGTTTCAGTAGAATGGCTTTCTGAAAATTTGTATAATGAAAATATATTTATTATTGATGCCAGTCAGAGTAATAATAAAGCAGGATTAAAACCTAAATTTGAGAATCTAAAGATTAAAAATGCTCATTTTTTTGATTTAAAAAAAAATTCTGATACTACAAATAATTTGCCTTCCATGTTACCTACTCAAGAGGGCTTTGAAAAAAGTTGTAGAGAAATGGGAATCAACAAAAACAGTCAAATTATTGTTTATGATAACTTGGGGGTGCATACAAGCCCTAGAGTTTGGTGGATGTTTAAAGCAATGGGGCATCAAAATAGTGCCGTTTTGGACGGAGGATTAGATGCATGGCTAGAAAATGAGTACGCAACAGAAGCCATAACTAAGACAGATGAAATAATAAAAGATGATTTTGAGGGTGATTTTGAAGCTGTTTTTCAATCTCAATGGGTCAAAAAAATTGATTTTATCAAAGAAAATATACAAACAAAAAAAGAATATATAATTGATGCTCGTTCGGAAGGCAGGTTTAATGGAACTGCAAAAGAACCACGAAAAGGCTTGAAAAGTGGCAATATTCCTAATTCATTAAATCTTCCTTTTCAAAATGTATTAGAAAATGGAAAGTATAAATCCAAAGAGGAATTAAAAAATATTTTTGAAAAACTAAATATCGAAGACAAATCATTAGTTTTTAGTTGTGGTTCGGGGATTACAGCTTGTATTATTTTGCTGGCAGCCGAGCTAGTTTTACCAAATCAACAAAAATCAATTTATGATGGTTCTTGGACAGAATGGGCGCAACAAATGCTAAAAAAATGATAAAACAAATGCTAAAAAAAATATTCAAACTAAGCCTAAAAATTAGCTTAATTGGATTGCTATTAACTGTAATTCTATTTTTTGTATGTAACTATTTCTTTCCTTTTAAATTAGATATTTCTTATTCTCAACTTATTTTGGACAAAAAAGAAGAAATAGTTTATGGTTTTTTGAGTGAAGATGATAAATGGCGTTTTCAAACAGAGTTAGATGAAATTAGTCCTATCTTAAAAGAAACAATTTTATATAAAGAAGACCGTTATTTTTACTATCATTTTGGCGTAAATCCATTTTCAGTAGGGCGTGCAGCAGTTAGAAATATCTGGACAGGAAGACGAACTTCTGGAGCTTCGACAATTACGATGCAAGTGGTAAGGTTGTTAGAACCCAAATCAAGAACTTATTTTAATAAAATAATAGAAACATTTAGAGCCTTTCAGTTAGAATTAAATCTTTCGAAAGATGAAATTTTACAACTCTATCTAAATCTAATTCCTTATGGAGGAAATATTGAAGGCGTAAAGTCGGCTTCTCTTTTATATTTTGGTCAAAAACCCAAAAAATTGAGTTTGTCACAAATTACAGCTCTTACTATTGTTCCAAATCGTCCGACTACGCTTGGTTTTTCTACTCATTCGAATAAGGATTATTTGCTTACAATTCAAAAAATTATTAAAGAAAGAAACAAATGGCTTACTCGTTTTGAGAAAGATAATTTATTCAAAACTGAAATTATAAATGATGCTTTAGCCGAACCTTTAGACATCAGTTTTAGAAAAATGAATAGAGAAGCACCTCATTTTTCATTTTTTTTGCATTCAAAATATCCAAATCAAACTATTTTACAAACTACTTTAGACCGAACTATTCAGCAAAAAGCAGAGCAAATTACACAAAATTATACAAAGCGATTAAGCAAACTAGGAATCTATAATTCGGCTATTTTGGTTGTCGATAATCAAACAAAAGAAGTTCGTGCTTATGTTGGTTCACAAGATTTTTTGGATACCTTACATGGTGGGCAAGTGGACGGTGTGCAGGCGTATCGTTCTCCCGGAAGCACTTTAAAACCTCTAATTTATGGAATGGCATTTGATGAAGGGTTTTTGACACCAAAACAAAAACTTTTAGATGTTCCGATTGATTATGATGGTTATACACCCGAAAATTTTGATAAAAATTTTAATGGAGAAGTGAGTGGAGAGCTTGCTT
>CAKZOK010000087.1 GCA_937136415.1 uncultured Cytophagales bacterium
TGCATGGCAGCGTAACCTTTGTAGATTTTAATCAAAATGAACGCATTTAGGAGCTACATCGTAGCGAAACCTTGAAATTAGACACATTTAGAATACCAACAACAAGGTTACGCCACGAGGTAGCTTACAAAATTATATCATTTTTCTATTCTACAAAGGTTACACTACGATGTAGCTAAATTTCAAAAGACACGAAAACTGTATGAGAAAATAACCAAATTCTGAACAGCCTAGGTTAAGGATTTGGATAGGGTAATATTAAAAAAAGTACTGTACCCTACTTTTTTTTGATTTGAAATTCAAGTTACAGAGCAACAAAATATTTAGCTACGCTGCTCTGCAACTAAAAGCTACTTTGAAAAAAAGTACTGTACAGTATAAAAAAAGATAAAGCAAGATACTCAAAAAAATAAATCTAAAAAATATAAAAATCTCAAAAAAAATGTTAGAAATAAAAAGGCTTAGTTTTGCTTTCCAACTTTTTAGTTATTTTTTTCGTAAATTATACCATACATTGTTAATCAAAATAAAACGATATTGTTTTCTACTTTTCCATAAATCAAAATACATGAAAAACCTAACTTCTCTACCTTCCCAAAACTCTCAGGCTGCTCAACATAGTTCTCTTATTGGGCTTTTGATTGCTGCCATGATTACAGTGCTTCTTTTTAATGTGCCTTATGGAAATTATATCACGTATCCTTTTATGATTTTGGGTACTTGGTTTCACGAAATGGGACATGGATTGATGGCTCTTCTTTGGGGAGGTGATTTTATTAAATTAAAAATGTTTACGAACGGTTCTGGAGTTGCAACTACTTCTAGCCCTAATATGATTGCACAGGCTTGGGTGGCTGCTGCTGGGCTGATGTCGCCTCCGATTGTGGGAGCTGCTTTGATTATGGCTGGGCGCACTCAAAAAGGTTCAAAAATAGCAATGAGTATTTTGGGAGGAGCATTGCTTTTGTCTGTTGTAATTTTTGTTCGTTCTATATTTGGAGTGGTTGCTGTTAGTCTTTGGGGAGCTATTGTTATGGCTTGTGCCTTCAAACTACCTCATTCATATAAGCCTTTTGTTGTTCAGTTTTTGGGTATTCAGGCGTGGGCAAGTACTTTTGTAAGTTTGGATTATATGTTTAGTGATAATGCAGGTTCGTTGGGTATGCAGTCTGATACTCAAGCGATTGCAAATCTTCTTGTGTTGCCCTATTGGTTTTGGGGAGGTGCGATAGCTCTTTTTTCTATTTTTATGCTTTTGGTTAGTTTGAAAATAGCCTTTAAAAAGTAAATTATTATTTTTTTAGAAATAAATAAAAGCCATTCATTTATAGGTAGTTGTGAGCTAATCCGAGATAAGCCTGATAATACTCTAACAAAAGTACTTATTTTAGCCTTTTAGCATAGTGATACCAACAAATACATGCATAAAATCAATTCTTAAACAACTTTATAGAATATCCTAAGAATGAATGGCTTTTTGGATAAAATAATCTTAATTTTTCTATCTTGTAAGATTAATTTGTATCTACTTTGGACATTAATCACTAAAATATTTATCATAATGAAATTTTATTGTATCCTAAAATCTAGTTTGTTTTTGGCTTTTGTAGTTATTAATACAACAATATTTGCTCAAAATAATGCTTTACTTCAAGAAGATATAGAGTTTTCTAGACAATGGGAATCCAAACTCAACCACGCTACTTCTCCCAATCATTCTGATAAAAATAAAAATGATAAAAGACATCATTCTTGCCTTTCTTTGGTGCTTTTAGAAGGAGAAAAAAACAAAAAACGCCTTACTTCTCGTCTGCAAAAACTATTAAGAATGTACGACGAACGCCCTACCCTTGATTTTTTCTTAGATTCACCTCATTTTCGTTTTCATTACGACAAAACAGGCACAAATGCAGTTTCTTCAACAGACACAAATAACAATCAAGTTCCAGATTATATAGAGTTTATGGCTACCGAATTTGAAAATGTATATCAAAAAGAAATTGAAAATTTAGGATTTATTTCGCCACCAAGTGATGCAGAAGAAGGAGGAGGGCAAGATTTGTATGATGTTTATGTTACTGATTTACAACAAGGATTATATGGATATGTTGCTCCTGAAAGAACAATAGGGGATAATCCAAATTCGCCAGAAACGGAAACACAAGCAGCTACAAGTGTTTTGAGAGTACGAAATAATTATGAAGGTTTTGGGCTGCAAAATGACGCACTAAAAGTAACGGCTGCACACGAATATTTTCATGCCATTCAATTAGGTTATAATGCTGATACGCCGTCTGCCTTTGCTTTGGAAGGGTCAGCTTCGTGGATAGAAGAGGAAATTTATCCTCGTGTAGATGACAATTTTCAGTATTTGAATAGTGTTTTTAATAATCCAGATGTAGCCATAAATTATGATTTTTCTGATGAAAATGACCCAGATTTTTTTGATTTTACGACACAATGGTACGGCTCATGGATATTTTTTCAATATATAGGAGAAAATTATGGAAAAGAAGTGGTAAGAATATTTTGGCAAAATCTGCGTCTGCAATCCGAATTAGAAGCCTTTGATGCAGCCTTACAGACCAAAAATACCAATCTGAATACTGTCTTTGAAGATTTTTTTGTAGCTAATATAGTTTTGTCCTCTAATTCTGCTGCAAATCCGTTTGTTTATGCTCGTGCTGCCGATTATATTGATTATTTGAGAGAAAATAGTAACTCTGAAAGGGTCAGAATTGAAGGAACTATGAATTTTTCAAGACAAAGTACCACGTGGAGAAGTAATCAACAAGGAAATAATCGATTGATGAGATTTTCAGCAGATTATATAGAATTAAACACCCAAGAGGAAAAATTAAATGTAGAAGTACTTCGTGATAATTTACAAGAAAGCCAAATCGGAATCCAGTTTGTGGCTCTTCAATCAAATGGGCAAGTAAGAGTAATTAAAAATTATCCAAATCAAGGAGATTTTGCCAGAATTGAAGTAGAAAATACAAACCCAAATGATAAAATGTATTTGATTGTCTATAGATTAGGAAATTTGAATGATGATTTTACCTCTCAACAATATACTATTCGTATTTACAATCCTTCAGCACCTTTGGGAATAGAGGATAATTTGGGAGCAAATAATTATTTCAAAATTGCATCAAATCCTATTTCTGATAATTTGAGATTTGTTTATCAATTAGAAAACCAGAATATCAAAGATTATAAAGCAACTATTACTGATGTTTTGGGTAGAAAAATGATTTCAAACAAACCTATTGATGAGCCTATCACAACCTCAAAATGGGCAAAGGGAACTTATTTTGTTACTCTTTTGTATAATCAAAAACCTCTTGCTATTCGAAAAATAATTGTTGAGTAATAAAAAAAAACTGTTAAAATGTCAGTTTATAAATTTGCTTTTTGTTGAAATATGACTTTTTGTCATTTTTTGTAAAAATTATATCTTTATTTGGTGGTGTTACACAAAGTATGATTTTTTTAAAGCGTTTTAGAATAGCAAAATTATACAACTAAAAACTACCTACAA
>CAKZOK010000088.1 GCA_937136415.1 uncultured Cytophagales bacterium
AGGTTACGCTACGATGTAGCTAAATTTCAAAAGACACTAAAACTGTATGAGAAAATAAACAAATTTTGAACAGCCTACCCCAAAGGTATATTACAGGAATTACAAAAATTAATCAATTTGTTCGAATCTACAATAATCTTGCAAAACTTTAGGAATTTTGATTCCATCTTTAGTTTGATTATTCTCCAAAATAGTAGCTACAATACGTGGCAAAGCAAGCGCACTACCATTAAGCGTATGCGCCAAATGTTTTTTCTTATCACTGGTATCTTGAGATTGATAACGCAACTGCAAACGATTAGATTGATAAGTTTCAAAATTACTAACCGAGCTTACTTCCAACCAACGACCTTGAGCAGCCGAATAAACTTCCAAATCATACGTCATGGCAGCCGTAAAGCCCATATCACCACCACAAAGGCGCAAAACACGATAAGGTAATTCTAATGCTTCCAAAAGCCCTTTTACATGAGAGAGCATATTTTCAAGACGTTGATATGATTTTTCTGGGTGTTCGATGGCTACCAATTCGACTTTATCAAATTGATGCAAACGATTCAGACCACGTACATCTGCTCCCCAAGAGCCTGCCTCACGACGAAAACAAGGCGTATGTCCTGTCATTTTGATAGGAAAATCACTTTCTTTTACAATTTCATCTCTGTATAAATTTGTAATAGGAACTTCTGCCGTCGGAATCAAGAAAAGGTTGTCGGCTGTTGCTTCATACATTTGTCCTTCTTTGTCTGGAAGTTGCCCTGTGCCATATCCCGATGCTTCATTTATCAAAATTGGAGGTTGCACTTCGTTATAACCTGCTGCAATGGCTTCATCTAAAAAATAATTAATTAAAGCACGTTGAAGCCTTGCACCTTTTCCTTTATAGACAGGAAAACCCGCACCTGTAATTTTGACACCTAACTCAAAATCTATAATATCGTATTTTTTGATGAGTTCCCAATGTGGCATTGCATCGTCTGCAAGCGTTGGGATAGCTCCCCATTCTTCAAGAATTTGATTGTCATCTGCTCCTTTTCCAGCAACAACATCTTTATAGGGTGTATTCGGAATTTCATACAAACAGTTTGTCAAATCACTTTCTAATTCTTTTAATTTATCTTCTAAATTTTTGATTGTTTGTTTGTTTTGAGCTGCTTTTTCTTTTGCTTGATTAGCCTCTTCCTTTTTGCCTTGCCTCATCAAAACACCAATGGACTTTGCCACTTCATTTGCACCAGCTTGTAATTCATTGAGTGAAGATTGTGTAGTTTTTCTTTCATTATCAATAGAAATAGCATTTTCAACCAATTCGGTTGCTTTGCTAAAATGGCGTTTTTGAAGTGCTTCGATGACTTCTTCTTTGTGCGCCTGTATGTGTGCAATTTGTAACATTAATTTTTCAGTTTTTGGATTTAACATTTAAACCCTAAGGGTTTTGGGTAGTACAAAAATCCGATAAATTCAGTTCAAAATCAAGTAGAAATTTAGATTAGTATCGATTACGAATTAAAAATTACGGATTACGAATTATGAATTATGAATACAAACTACTGAATATTAGCTGTTGTTGGTGTTTTAGTGTCGTGACACCAACAAATAGACGCACAAAATTAATTCTTAAATAATTTCTATTTATTGACAAATTGTTTTACAAAAAATTATTCTTTTTCCTCTTTCGTTTCCTCTTCCTCTTTTTTTACCTTTTCAACATTATAACGGTCATTCAGAGCAACAGCACACAATAAAAGATAAAAAACAGTTCCTAATTCTATTCCGTGTTTGGTAATAAAAGTAGTATCTATAATCCCAAAAGATTTCAGAACGGCAAGCAAAATTCCGATAGAAAAAAGATATGAACCCGACACCATAAAACGAGAATATTCATAGCCTCTCGCCCGAGTAATAATGGTTGTATAGAGAAGTAAAGCAGCAGCAAAAACAGCATTCGAAACCACAATTTTTGTAAGAAGATTGTAATATCCTACAAAAACAATACTTGCAACAATCCCAGCAATAAGAGATGAAAGCTGCATCAATTTTTGTAAAATAGGAGCATGTTTTTTGATACGTAAAAAAAGCTGTGTAAAATTTAGAGCCGAAACAGTCATAACAGCAATACTAAATGGTAATGCTTGATTGCCCCATTTAGGCGCATTTGACCAAAAATATTGAAAGGCATACCCATTCAGAACAGACAAAAAGAGCGCAATAGAAAACACAAGCATTGCATAATATAAATATGCACGAGTTTTGAGAAGCCCTCCAATCAGACAACCATAAGCAGCCAAAACCATAAAAATACCAAAAAGACTTCCAAAAGCAAGTTGCTCTCCTAATATCTCATCAAACAAATTGCTCTCGCTCCAAAGTTTGGCAGAAACTTGCATACTTCCATTTGTTTTGACACGAAAATAATGAAAAACAGTGTCTTTAGTAACAGGAACTTTAAAAATTATGTTGTGATAATTAATATCTCGCTGATAAAAAGGCAACGCATCGCCACTATGTTTGACTTGCCAAGAGTTAGAAATTGTTTCTTTATAATAAAGTGAAATACTATCCAATAAAGGATATTCCAATTCTAAATAAGAAATTTTATTTTCTGAATGGGGGGGGATTTTGATGCGTATCCATTTTGCATGTTTTTCAAAACCAAGATTCAGGTTTTTCTCTTTTATAGGCACAAAACCTTTAGTTAGTTTTTCGACATCATAAATACTCAACTTATGAGTATCATTTTTTGCATTTTCTAAGAGTTCTAAATGAACTCGTTCTCCTTTTTGGGAATACGACTCATTTTCTTGTGCAAAAACACTCATTGGATTTCCTATAAAAAACAAGAAATAAAACAAAACAAAATAGAAACGTTTATTTTTAATTGTTGGCACAGTCAATAGAGATATAGATTATTTGAAGAATAGATTTTTGAAAAATTAAGGGTTTTTCAAAACAGAAAAATAATAACTTTACCAAAAAGGCTTTTTTTTCTCATAAAACAAAATGTAACTTACAAATAATTATAAATTAAATCAAAAAAATTATCTTATAATCTTGTCTAATGCTAGAAAAAACACAAGGAATTGTTTTGGGATTTACACGATATAGCGAAACGTCTATCATTTGTCGAATTTTTACCAAAAAATTTGGATTAAACTCATACATTATAAATGGAGTACGGCAAAAAAGCAAAACAAGCGCACGAAAAATGGCTCTTTATCAACCACTTACTATTTTAGATTTGGTCATCTATTACAAAGAAAACAAAGGGCTTTTACGTATTTCAGATTCTTCTATTGCCAAACCCTTTAGAAGCCTTCCCTTCGAACCCAAAAAATCAAGTATTGCATTATTTATTACCGAAATTCTTAGAAAGGCATTGCAAGAAGAGGGAGAAAGCCAAGAATTATTTACATTTCTAAAAGAAAGTATTTTATTTTTAGACGAAGTAGAAACAGAGTATGAAAACTTTCATATTCAATTTTTATTAAAATTAATTCCTTTTTTGGGTTTTGGAATAGAGTCTGCAGAAGAGTTTTTTGAGTTGGAAGTTCCACAATTTGAAATCAATAAAATGACAACTGATTATATAAATGCACTTATGAAGTTAGAATATTCAGATTATTTGCCAATGAATGGAAAAATAAGAAGAATGTTTTTATATTGGATTTTGGCTTTTTATCGAAATCATTTGGAAGATTTTGGCTTTGTGCGTTCGCTGACTATTCTGAAAGAAATTTTTGAAGAAGATTAAGTCAGTAATCAGTTACCAGTTACCAGTGAACAGTAATCAGTTACCAGTGAACAGTAATCAGTTACCAGTGAACAGTGAACAGTAATCAGTTACCAGTGAACAGTGAACAGTAATCAGTTACCAGTGAACAGTGAACAGT
>CAKZOK010000089.1 GCA_937136415.1 uncultured Cytophagales bacterium
GTAACCTTTGTAGATTTAGATTTTAATCAAAATGAACGCATTTAGGAGCTACATCGTAGCGAAACCTTGAAATTAGACACATTTAGAATACAAACAACAAGGTTACGCTACTATGTAGCTAAATTTCAAAAGACACAAAAACTGTATGAGAAAATAAACAAATTCTGAACAGCCTAAGTTAAGGGGTTTTTAAATCGCTCGTGTCCCCCACGAGCGATCATAGACCAACTAAATCCTTAACTAATCATACCCTACAAAAAGGCAAACATTGTCAGAGAACCTAACTAATTTTATTATTTTCAAAAAATTATATCAACCAGAACAATAAAAGGGTTAGCACAAAAACCAGAATTAGAAGATAAAATTGAACTTTTCCATTTTGCAAACTCTTTAAATATTTGCCTAGATGATGTATCAGAAAAACGACAAAATGTGTACTAAAGTCAATAATATATTTATCAATCCAAGCCAAAAAATAACCCAAAACTACAATTATTTTTGAAAAATTATCAATCAAAATATCTAATTTTCTATCCAGTAATGATAAAATAAAACCTAAATAAAAATATTTTTTTTGAGTAACAGAATTAGAAATCTCTTTTTTGGAAACAGCATTTGCAGCAAAATAAGCTGTTTGAGTAATTGGTTTCCAAAAACTATAAATAAAAAATTTGTCTTGCCATAAAAAATAATTCTTAGTCATCGACAAAATCTTGATGCGATTTAATTGTTTATTTATTTTTGTAGAAAAGCCTAACAAAATGCCTAAAATTGTTAGACAAATAACCAAAACTGGAAGCCAAATTTGAAAATAATTAGGCATATTTGAAGATAATTTTGGAAGGTAAATAAGCCAATAATTTTCATTTGGTTTGAATGGATTAAATGAAAAAGCAAACCAAAAACTACCCATAAAGAGTAAGATTAAAGGCATATACCAAAACCACTTTTGCTTTTTGGAAATCTTATTTTCTTTTGATTTATTATTATTTTTCTCATTAAAAAAAATAGCTTGTAGCTGTCGTCCTCCATAAAAAGCTGTCAGAAAAGTAGCCAAAAGTAATCCTATTCCTATAAAAAAATAATTTGACAAGGTTTCTTTTAAAATCCATTCTTTCGATAAAAAGCCAGAAGTAAGAGGAAAACCCACCAAGGCAGCCAAAGCAGTTCCATATAAAATAAAAAAGAGAGGGATTTTTTTATAGTTCTTTTTTCCCATTTCTGTCATTTCTTTTGTCTGATTTTTTTCTATCAAAAAACCTGCTCCCAGAAATAAAGTTGCCTTAAAAAAAGCGTGTGTAAAAAGATGCAAAACGGCAGCCTGCCAAGCACCAACCCCAAGAGCAATCGCCATAAAACCAAGTTGAGAAACCGTCGAAGCTGCTAATTCTTTTTTTAGATTTGTGGTAAAATAAGCTGTAATAGCCGAAAAAATAACTGAAAAAAGAGCTACAACAAGTAATATATTTTTTATAATTAAAATCTCTTGAAAGACAAATTCCATTCGAATCAAAAGGTAAATTCCTGCTGCGACCAGTGTGGCTGCATGCAAAAGAGCCGAAATTGAAGTTGGTGCTTCCATTGCATCAAAAAGCCAAGTAGAAAGAGGGAATTGCCCCGATTTTACAAAAGCTGCTATCAAAATTCCTATTGCAATAATTATTTTGGTAGAATAAGGAATAGAAACGAAAACTGTTTTGAGTTCGGAGATAGAAAGTGAGTAATTGAACAGCAAAGCTATCGCAATAAGCAAAGCTACATCGCCCAGACGATTGAGCAAAAAAGCCTTTGTAGAGGCACGAGCAGAGCTTTTTGTTTTATCAAAATCAATTAGAAGAAAAGAAGAGAAGCCTATAAGCTCCCAAAAAACAAAGAATAAAATTAGATTGTTTTGCGCCAAAAGAGATTGCATTGCAAAGACAAAGAGTCCCAAAATGCCATAATAAAAAACTTTTTTTGTTTGGATATAAACCAAAGAATAAATATGAACAGCAAAAACAATAAGACTCACAGAAAACTGAAAAAATGCTGTTATAGAATCTACTTTTATCGAAAAATAAAGTTTTTGTGTTCCTGTATTTGCCCAAAGGAAAGAGTCTAAAATATTTTTTCCTGTATTAAAAACCTCAAAAAGTTGCGTACTTGTAGCAAGCAAGGCAAAGAAAGAAAAGGATAAAGCAAAATACTCTATTATCTTTTTTGAGTTTTGTTTTTTTGTATGAGGAAAAAAAACAGCACTCAATAAAGCAATTAGAAAAATTAGCAGGGGAAAAAGATAAATTAGAAAATAAATAAATTTCATATCACAAAAGTAATCAAATCTACATTTAAAAAAATTATCAAGGCATGTTCCTAAAAACTATTTAACCAAAAACTTTCCTCTTTTTATTACTTCGCTATCTGTTTGAAGAATCCAATAATAAATTCCTCTTTCAAATTGGTCTTTTAAGTTAAAAGGAGTTTTGAGGTTTTGATATGTTTTTATTTCTTTTTTCGAATTAATTATTTCTAAATAAATTTCTTCTTCGCTTGTTCCGTTCCAATCAAAGGTCAGATTTTTGGTATAATTTTCTATATTTGTATGAGGAGATTTTAGCTTAATCGCACTACGAGTATTTTGGTTAAGTTTTTTTTCATAGGCTTCTATTGGTTGAAAGGCAATTAATTTTTCTTTTTTTTGTATAGAATTATTTTTCTTTGATGGCTTATCTGTATTTCTTTTTTTCTTTGGACTTTGCAGTACATTTTCTTTAGGTTCGTCTAAAATATTTTCTGATTTGAGTTCTGTTTTTATATCAGCAGGAGTTATTTCTGCCTGTATTTTTTTTTCATTTGTATCAATAAACTGTGTTGCAACTACAAAAACACTTGCCCCAATAGCTATAGCTCCAAAAAATATGGCAGCCATTTTATAAATTGATGGTTGATTTGATTGCGCCACTTTTCTCTCCCAATCTTCTTGTTGTTCTGTTTTTTGCTCTTTTATTTTTTCAAGTTCTTGACGAAGTTGGCTTCTTCTATAAATACGTTCTTTTTTCATATAATCAATATCATTTTTGTGTTCTAATAAAGCAGCAATATCTCTTTCTTGTTTTTTCTTCAAGAGCTTTATAAGCGTTTTGTGCCTATAGAGTTCCTCTTGTAAAACAGGCTCATTTTCTAATCGTTCTTCTAATTTTTTTATTTGTTGGTTGGAGAGCTTTCCTTTCAAAAAATCTGAAATGAGTTGCAAACGTTCCAATTCTTGGTTAATATTTTTCATTGTTCATACAAACAAATTTTTGCAGTAATTTTTTTAATGTTGTATTTTCATACAATTTGCTTAATATTTTTAATTTTATTACACTTTTAGACAAATACTTACTTTACTCAAATAAGGCATTTATTTTTTATAAAAACAAATTAGAAAGGCAAAAAAATTCTAATCTAAGCAGCAAAAAACTTTTAAATTCTATTTTATCTTTTTTAAATTCTATTTTATTTATTTATTCACTTACTAAATACTCTAAAAATAGTAATAAGGTTTCCTATTTGTAGAAATATTATTATTGTTTTAAATCTTTCTTAGTGATTCCAAAATTTGCGTTTGTGTAATAGGTACATCAAAAGTAGCTTTTCCAATTTCTTCTAAAACACATGTCAGAATTTTATTTTGTTTATTTTTTTTGTCTTGTTTTGCCCATTCTGTTATTTCTTGTGCTATATTTTGTTTTTGAATTGCTTCTCTAAAAATTTTGATTGTATCGTCGAAAATAATAGAAATATAAGTTTTGATTTCTTGAAAATCGGTTGATGAAATACTTTTTTGATTTGGGTGTTCATCTTTATACAAAAAAGCTGAGAAATAGCTTTCTGCTATCATTCCGAGAGCAATAGCTTCGCCATGCAAAAATAGAGGTTTTGTATTATCTTTTTTATTTTGTTCGATAAAATAAGATTCGATAGCATGTCCGATTGTATGTCCAAAATTAAGAATTTTTCTTACTCCCTTTTCAGTAGGGTCATTTTCTGTAATTTTGGCTTTCAAGGCTACTGAGTGAGCCACAGTAGTTATCCATTTTTGTGTTTGAAAATTTTCTTTTTTTATTTCAAGATTTTTTTTCCATTCTTTTTTGTCTGCAATAAGTGTATGCTTGATTACTTCTGCAAAACCAGAACGAATTTCTTTTTGAGGTAATGTTTGTAGAAATAAAGTCTGAATCCAAACTTTTGAAGGAGTTTTGAAGAGTCCAATATGATTTTTGAAGCCATTAAAATCAATTCCTAACTTTCCTCCTACACTTGCATCTACTTGTGATAAAAGTGTTGTGGGGATTTGTATAAAATCAATTCCACGCTTATAAGTGGCAGCGCAAAAACCTCCCATATCTCCTATAACACCTCCTCCAAGATTAATCAAAATTGCTTTTCTATCAAAATTATTTTGAGTGAGTTGTTGCCAAATATAAGTACAAGTTTGCCATGTTTTGTTTGTTTCTCCAGATGAGATTTCTATAACAAGAAATGGTTTTAGATTATTATTTTGCTCCAAAATTTTATTAAAGATTGGATAACATTCTCTTTTTGTATTTTCATCTACCAAAATAGCAATTTGTCTGTTTTGGAGTAATGAAATTATTTTTTCTAATGGCTCAAAAGTAATATAAGCAGGTAAATTAGATGTTTTTGGTATTTCCATTATTAACTTTCTATGATTGGTTCTTTTTTTCTAATTCTTTGATGTGTTTTTGTAATTGCTCTTTTTCTATGAGGTGTTTGGCTATTGCTTTTTCTATCATTTTTTTCTGTGCTTGTATTGCTTGTTGTGCACGTTTTTTCTCTGCAGCTCTAATATCTTCCATTTTTATAGTATTCTCTTTTATTTTTTGCTCATTGGTTTTTAACTGTGAAATATCAGTCAAAATAAGTATATAACGTTCGATTGTTCCTGAGCTATTAAAGAGAGCTAATCCGATAGCCTGCACCCAAATATCTTCGCCTGCACGATTGAGCATTGTTGTTTCAGCTTTCCAGATGGTGCTTTGTGCCATGGTATTAAAACCTTGTTGCAACTCACCTTCTTGGGCAAAAACTCCAAAAGCAGAACGATTTAAAAGTGTAGATTTTGAATATCCCAAAACATCAATCGCCAAATTATTGATATTGATTATATTCTTTTTATAATCTAATTCTAATAAATAAAAGCTAGATTCGATAAGCTCATTTCTATACTGCAGCTCTTTTTGTACTCTTCTCATTTCTTCTTGAGTAGCTTGCAACTCTTCCATATTCTGGCGCATTTCTTCCTCTTGCGCTCGTAGTTGCTGTGTCATTTTTTCAGATTCTTGCAACAAATGTTGTCCTGTAATATTACTTTGTAAGATAGATAATGTTGCAGCCACTGTTTCTCCTACTGTTTCTAAAAACTCAATTTGGTAAGGCTCAAGTTTCTTAAAAAAAGCAATTTCTATCATTCCATATACCTGCTTATTGAGCAACATCGGAACTATCAAAATAGAACGTGGATTTGCATTACCAAGCCCCGAAGTAATAGCAATATATTCCTTTGGAACATCTGTAAGATACATTGTTTGTCCTTCTTGCCAAGCCTGTCCTGTAAGCCCCTCTCCCAACTGAACAGTGCTATCTAAAAATCGTTTTTTATCCCATGCATAGTATGCCATCAATTTTAATTGCTCTTGATTGGCTGTTTGTTCTTTCAAGAAAAAGCCACCCTGATTAGCCTCCAAATACCTTACTAAAGCCGTGATTAGTTCATCTGTAATTTCTTCAAATGAACGATTACTATTTCTCAAAATATCTGAAATAAGCATCGTACCTTCATTTTTCCATCTTCTTTCTTTTGCTCCCATTTCAGTTTCTCTTAGGCTATTACGCATTTTGAGAAGTGAATTTCCCAAAATATCCCTCTCTGAAAGAGGATTAAAGTTAGATTGGTACTTTCCTTGTCCAATTTCTTTGGCAAAATCAGATGTATCTCTAAACCCTGTAATAAGTTTTTGCAGCGCAATTTCCATTTCTCCAATCTCATCAACTTGATTTATCGTTTTGGTATCTTTAAATTTTTCGAAGCGTGGCAATACTCCTTCACTCAATTTTTTGATATTATCTTTCACTACTTTTATTCGTGAAATAATGGTCTGTGCTAGAAAAAAAGCAAGTGAAAACCCTAAAATAATAGCAATAATACTTACAAAAATGGTTTCATTACGAAGCTCGACCGAAGCATTATTAACAATGTCTTGTGTCTGTTTTCCTGCTATTTTTTTATTTTCTATTAAAATTCCTAAATCTATTTTTATTTGTTCGAAAATAGCATTTAATGCCTGCATTTGCATCTGAAAACTTATTTCCTGTACCAATAGGTTTTTTTCTGTTGTATTTTTATTATTCAATGAAAAAACAATACGTTGTTCGATGCTGTGCATACTATCCATTGCAATAAACGTATTATTGAGTACTTCGAAAGAAGTTTCTTCTTCATTTTTCCAGCCTTCTGAGAGCAAGATAAGTCTATCTTTTACGATTGGATATGTTTTGCTTTGTAGCTTTCGCAAAGAGTTTTTGGCTGCATCGTTTTGGCTTTCATTTTGAAAATAAACATAGCCAATAATAAGTCGCATTGAGCTATTAGCAAGGCTACGGAGTTCTTTTAGATTTTCGACCGAAGGCTGAACCACTTCTGTATATTCATCTATTTGAGCTACATTTTGATTAAGTTGTACAATGAGAGTAACTGCTCCTATAATAAAGAGCAAAAGCAAAATCGAAAACCCTCCAAAGATACGCTGCCAAATAGTAAGACTAAAATTATTCATTCAGTTTATTAATACGTTTTGTTTTTTTTTATTTTTAATCATAATCATTGACAAAATACGAATTATTTTTTTGAATAGAAATAATTTATTAAATGAGGTTTTGTTATTAGGACTTTCGCAAATTAATAATTGAACAAAACACTAACAAAAATCTCAAAACTCCGTTCTAAATAATTAGCCCTCTTATCTTCTCAAAAAATTATTGAGAAATACATTTTTTTATCTTTTATCTATTTTCAGTTTATCCCTTGCTTAATGAAAATTATTTCTTACCAACCCTTTACAGTTTTACTTTTGGTTATTCTATCTTGCTTTTTTATTCCAAAAAAAATACAAGCTCAAGACAAATCACAAAACCAAGGACATACACAAGATTCTACAAAACTGGAAGATAATGAACACAAAGACGAAACCTTTTTCGAAACACTGATTGATTATGTAGAATTTCGAAATAAGGCAGATAGCAATGAATGATTCGACTCGCTTTCGTAGCAAATTTGTTATTTCTCCTGTTGTTTCTTATAAACCCGAAACAAGTTGGGGCTTTGGAATTGGTGCAAAATGGCTCTTCAAATTTAAGCATGCTACCCAAGATACTCGTACTTCCAATATGCCTATTGCAGCTCTTTATACACTCAAAAAACAAGTTGTTATTTCTTCTGGTTATACTGTTTTTTTTAATCACGAAAACTGGATGCTAAAAGGAAATATTGGCTATTCTAATTTTCCACAACAATATTATGGAATTGGAAACAATACTTCCAAAAAAAATGAAGAGCTTTTTGAATATCAAAATATATTATTCGAACCCTTGCTTTTAAAACGAATAGTAGGCAAACTGTTTTTAGGTGGTGGTATTCGTTACAACAATATTTGGGATATGAAATATGAAAAAGACAAATTATTAGACCAAAACAAACCTTTGGGATATGATGGTTCTGTTTCGGCAGGATTAGAATTTGCAGCTACTTATGATAATCGTGATAATGTTTTGAATGCCCTAACAGGTGCTTTGTATGAGTTTAGGCATGCCGTTTATGGCGAAAATTTGGGAGGTCTTCCTTTTCAACTAACCAAGTTAGATTTACGACAATATTTCAAATTATCCAAAAGAAATGATGTGCTGGCTTTTCAAGGCTATGGGTATTTTAGTGATGGGCGTGCGCCTTTGGGAGAGCTTGCAGCCTTAGGTGGAAGTGATTTGATGCGTGGCTACTATAAAGGTCGTTTTTTGGAAAATAATATGTTGGCTGCACAAATGGAATATCGTTTTCCTGTCCTAAATCCTGTTGGAATGGTTGTTTTTGTGGGTGCTGGAGAAGTTTATCATCAAATTTCGGATTTACGTCTAAAAAATGTCAAAGTTGGTTATGGAGCAGGGCTTAGATTAAAGATTGTAAAATCTGAAAACCTAAATATCCGTTTTGATGTCGCAAAAGGAGAAAAATTTAATTTCTATTTCGGAATTGCAGAAGCATTTTAATTATAATAAAATTAGCTTTTTCTAATCATTTTACAAATGTGAAAAATAATTAAAAAATCTACTTTAAATGTAAGAATTTGGTAAGATTTTAGTTAAACAAAGTACAAACGAAATCTATATTTTGACTTTACTACTTAATATTAACTACTCAATGAAAACTTTCACAACTTGTTCACTACTACTTTCATTATTTTTATTTTTTATTACCTCAACTATTTCAGTTGCACAACGAAACAAAAATCCTTACAAAATACAAAAAGAGCGAACACTTATTATAGATGAATCTAATATTTATGATAGCAAGAAAGATACAAAACGACGCAAATTATCTTTAAAAGACTCGGTTTTATATGGAGATTTCGCAGAATTTGTAAGCACTGTCCAACTCATTAAAAATCCTTCTTTGATAGATGAAAATTCGGATTTCAATTTGTATTCTCGTCTTTTTATGGACACTTATCAAAAACATTTTGACATTACCAATGGAATAGAAGAATCCATAATATTGTCCCCAGAAGCCAACAATAGCTTATATTTGATTGGAAAATTAGATAGTATGCCACAGGGAATTACGGCTCTTTTGTTTTATTCTTTTGAAGGTACAAGTATTCAGTTTACCAAACTTGTTACTTTTGATGAAACAGGAATCCCTATTGCAGCCAAAGAAGTACAATATTATATCAAAGGTTCGTTAGACAAAACAACTCAAGAAGGAAAGGCGATTTGTCAAATCAACTTAAATCAAACTATTAGTTGTATTAATTATGTCGAAAAAGAACAAATAATGGCACCACAATCAGAAACTATTTACCAAATACAAGAAAACGGAATGATTGAAGAACTCAAAATTATAAATTTTGAAAACTATATTGAAAATCAAATTATTAACGATAAATAAATCTATGAAAACACAAAAAATTCATTCTATCACTGTCATTTTATTAGCTATTTTCTGTTGTTCTTTTGTGGCATATAACAAATACAAAGATTTTATTTCAGAGCAAAAACGTTATAAAAAAGTACGAACGGCTTATCAAGAGAAAGAAAATTATTTGACAAACAAACTAAAACAAAAAAATCTTTCTCTCCAAAACCTAAATATTTTGATGGTTGCCTACAAAGAAGAAGGCGAATTGGAAATGTATGTCAAATCAAAAACAGATAAATCTTACCAAAAACTCTTGACCTATGATATTTGTAGAGGTTCGGGAGATTTGGGGGCAAAAAATAGGCAGGGAGATTATCAAGTTCCAGAAGGATTTTATTATATAAATCACTTCAATCCGATGAGTAGTTATTTTTTATCATTGGGAATTAGTTATCCCAACTTGGCTGATAAAAGACGAAACCCTACAAGGACAACCAAAGAGCTGGGAGGGGCAATTTATTTACACGGTTCGTGCGTTACGATTGGCTGCATTCCTGTTACTGATGAGTACATAAAAGAAATTTATGTTTTGGCTGTGCAAGCACGAGCAAATGGGCAAGCTAAAATTCCTATTTATGTTTTTCCTTTTCGTTTTACAAAAGAAAATACAGAAAATTTTTATGCAAAAAACACTAATTTGGTAAGATTTTGGGATAACTTAAAGATAGGATATGATTTTTTTGAGAAAAATAAAAAAAAATTATCTTTTCAAATCAATGCGAAGGGTAATTATATTTTTGATTAATTTTTCTTCAATACATATTTTTCCAAACAAGATTGACTATTAAAGGTTTATAGATGAAAGGCTTGATTTTTTTAAATCAAACCTTTTTCTAAAAATTATTTTTTTAGTCATTTTTTAACCTCATCAAAATTTTAATACAATGAAACAGAACAAAATTTATTCAATATTCATATTTACTTTTGCATTTTTTCTTATCTCAACCGTTTCTTTTGCACAACGAAACAAAAATCCATATAAAGATAAATCAAAGACTATTGCCGTAGATAAAACAAATGTTTATGATGCAAGTAAAGATAAAAATAGAAAAGTATTACGGCTAAAAGAAGGTGCTGCAGCCGAAGATTTTGCCGAATTTGCCACCAAAATAAAGGAAATAAAAACACCTTATGACTTGAGTGAAAAATCAAATGCAAAATCATTTTCTACAATTTCGATGGCTACTTATAATAAGTATTTTAACATCATCAATGGATTAGGAGAAAAAGTAATGATAGAACCAAATGGCAAAAACCGTTTGTATTTGATTGGAAAATTAGGCGATATGCCTGAAGGAATTACAGCACTTTTGTTTTATGGATACGATGGAGCTACTTTTCAATTTACTAAGTTAGTTACCTTCGATAAAACAGGGCTTCCAATTGCTCAAAAAAATATGCAATATTACATCAAAGGCTCAAAAGATGGTTTTACACAAGAAGAAAAAGTAACTTGTAAGCTAAACAAAGACAAAACAGTGAGTTGTATGACGTATGCTGCCGAAGGAGAAGAAAAGAAAATGATAGTAAAATCGGGCGAGATTCACGAAGTACAACCAGATGGAACGATTGAAGAAGTTGGAATTGTAGATTTAGAAGCAGAAATAGATGAAGAAGAAAATCAGAAATAATCATTTTAGAAACTAAAAAATAAAATTCCTATCAAAAAAATAATATCTTTTGATAGGAATTTTATTTGCTTTAAATATCATAGTAAAATCATCACAATTCATTTTATTCGATAAATTAACGAGTTTACTGTATTTAATCTTTTGATTATCAACACTTTAAAAATAATTATTATTTCTGTATAATAAAATAGCATACGCTTTAGCGTGTGAATAGACGTACCGAATGCTTTAGCTTTCGAAAAACAACTATCTCAAAACTCCTAACCTAAAGGTTAGGCTACATTTTCGCACGCTAAAGCATACGCTACAAAGTGAAATAATAACGAGTTTAGGTTAAATTATTAAGTAAAGAAGCAATAAGTTCAGAGTAAAAACTTACTTCTCACAAAACCAACCGATGAATAATTCTATTTCGTCGAAAGGCTTGTTATTTAATCCTTTTCTGATTAAAAAAGGCTTTATGTTTGCTTTTTTGAGTAAAATAGTAGTAAATTATACCTAGAAAAAAAAAGCACAGATTTATAAACCCAAATTGTACTCTACCCTACTATTTTTTGTAAAGTATGATAGTTAAGGATTTGGCTGCGCCGAGCTGTCGGTTGTAGGACTAATAGAATTGAAAATACAGACTAATATAAAAGGCTATAAAATAAATTAATTTAATAGCATAAATAGTTGTGTTTTTATCCTCTATCTTCTCTGTAACTCTGTGTTTTAAAAAAGTAGGGTAGAGTATCCAAATTGATACCCCCTTTACAAAAAATAGTAATACACATGTTTGAGCGTTTGTTCACAAAACTTATTGGAGGTTTTTTCCTTATCCTTGTCCTGTCTATTGCAGTTAATCTTTTTGCAATTTTCAAACTCTCACAGGTGCAAGATGTTGCCCTTGAAATTAGCGAAAACTGGATGCCAAGTATTTATGAAATTTCAAGTATTAATACAAATACCTCCGACCATCTGATACATCAACAACAACATATTTTCGCTCTTTCAGATATAGAAATGACTGAGTATGAAGGTCAAATGAAACAAATAGAAGAACGAATACACGAAAGCGAGCAAAATTATAAAAAATTATTAGACAAACGAGTAGAGGCATTAGGAGAAAATAAAGTAATTAATGAAGAAAACGAAACGCCAGAATCTAAGGCACTTCAAATTATCAAACAAAACAGAGATAATTTTGAATTATACAAAAAAGACTATAAAGAATATTTGGATATTAGTAAGAAAATAAAAGAACGCTCTCGTTATAATGACAAAGAACAAGCAAAAGAAAAATTAAGATTGAGTGCATTTCCCTACTTCGAATCAAGCAATCAGAAGCTAAATGAAATCATTTTTGATAATTTTGATAATGCAAAAGAAGCAGCCAAACGAAGCGAAGATATTTATCAAACTTCACGAACTCTGATTTCATTTTTTACTCTTCTTTCCATAATTGTAAGTTTTTTGGTGGCTTATTTTATTGTTCGAAGTACTCAAAAACAAATTGGAGATGAGCCATCAGTAATTGCAGATGTGGCACATAGAGTTTCGACAGGAGATTTGACAATGACTTTTAGCAATACCGAATCTGAGGAAAGTATTTATTCTTCTGTCAAAAAAATTGTAGAAAACTTGAGAGAAGTTTCTAATATCACAAATAGCATTGCAAAGGGAGATTTGTCTAGGCGCATTGAAGTAAAAAGCTCAAATGATGTCCTTGCAATTTCTATTAATCAAATGATTGAAAATTTCAAAAATATTATCAATCAAGCGCAAGTTATTGCAAAGGGAGATTATACCATCAATGTAAAAGAAAGAGGAGAAGAAGACGAGCTAAGTGCTGCAATACAGCTCATGACCGAAAGTTTGAGAAAAAATAAAATAGAAACTTTCGAACAAAACTGGGTAAAAGATGGCATCAATCAGCTTTCACAACAGCTCTCTGGCAACCTTCTCTCAATAGAGTTGAGCCGAAAGGCAATCAATTTTATTTCTCGTTATACAGAGTCGGCGCAAGGCGTAATATATTTGATAGATAATCATTCTTCAAAATTAAAACTCAATGCGTCTTTTGCCTTTACTGAACGTTCGGGGCTTTCAAATGAATACAAAATTGGAGAAGGTTTGGTTGGGCAGGTAGCCTTAGAACGCAGCCCTATTTTACTCAAAAATATTAGAAGGCAAGACAGGTCGCTTTCCACAGGAACTGTCGAAGAGCCACCTACCCATGTCTATGCTTTTCCTCTCGTTTTTGAATATGAATTATATGGAGTTATCGAATTGGCTTCTTTTGAGCCTTTTACACAGCTCAAACAAGAATTTTTGCAGCAAGCAGCCAATACTATCGTAACTTATATTTATTCCGTCTTACAAACAGATAGAATAAAAGCACTTTTGGCAACTTCGGAAGAAGCAACAAGAAGCGCACAAGCAAGAGCGCAAGAAATCGAACAAGCAAATGCAAGGTTAGAAGTACAACAAGGAGAATTACAAGAAAAATCAGAAGAGTTGCACCGTAGAAACGAAAGTTTGATTTTGGCAAAAGAAGAATTAGATAGAAGAGCCGAACAACTAGAATTGTCAAATAAATACAAATCTGAATTTTTGGCAAATATGTCACATGAGCTTCGAACACCTCTCAATTCAATTATTATGCTTTCCAAAATGCTTTCTAAAAATGAAAAGGGTTCTTTATTAGAAAAAGATGTCAAAAAAGCCAAAATTATCTATAAATCTGGTGGGGAATTATTGAGATTAATCAATGATATTCTTGACCTTTCCAAAATTGAGGCAGGGAAAATGGTCATTAATCCTATTGAGTTTGCCAATAAAGAAATTACTACTGATATGAAAGATTTGTTTCAAGGAATTGCAAGCGAAAAAGGAATCGAATTTGTTTGTGAAGACCAAACCAAATCCTATATGTATAGCGATAAAGAAAGATTAGCACAAATTTTAAGAAATTTTTTATCCAACTCATTCAAATTTACCAAAGAAGGACAAATCAAACTTACCATTTCAGAATACGACCAAAATCAGTACAAATATAGCATTAGTGATACAGGAATCGGAATACCAAAAGACAAACAAAAAGTAATTTTTGAAGCATTCAAACAAGCAGACGGAACTACTTCAAGAGAATATGGTGGAACAGGGTTGGGACTTTCCATAGCTAGAGAACTAACCAAACTACTACAAGGACAAATTGAACTAGATTCGACAACAGGAAAGGGAAGTATATTTTCTATCATTTTACCCAAAAAATTAGATGAAGAATTGGCAGAAAAAGAAGACCATGTAACCGTAGTAGTCAAAAATCTTGAAACTGGAAAAAACAAAAATTCAAGCCAAAGACGTTTGCCTAGAAAGCTCATCAGAGAAGATATTCAAGATGATAGAGATAATATTAATAAAAATGATAATGTCATCTTGATTATTGAAGATGAAGTACAGTTTGCTGAAAGTATGGCAGAGGTATTAAACTCTCAAAACATCAAAACACTCATTGCCCAAAGTGGAGAAGAGGGAATTGATTTGGCTATTCAATACAAACCAAGTGGAATTATTTTAGATTTAGGATTACCAGATATTGATGGAACTGATGTTTTGAAAAAACTAAAATCCTATAAAGAATTGCGTCATATTCCTATCGAAATTATTTCGGCTAGAGATAAAGACAATGATTTGCTTTCAACAGGTGCATTTGGTTTTCTTCAAAAACCCATTGATGAAAATGTATTAAAAACAGCAATGGCTGATATGCTACGCCTTTCTCAAAAGAAAGTGAAAGATTTGTTGGTTGTCGAAGACGATGAATCACAAATGGAGGCAATCAAAGAACTTATTATTGGTGATGATGTAAAAGTAAAAGGCGTAAAAAGCCAACAAGAAGCCATTAACGCCATCGAAAACGGTACTTTTGACGGTGCCATTGTGGATTTGGGCTTGAAAGATGGGTTTGGGCAAGAGGTCTGCAAATACATAAATGAAAACCACCCCAATATTCCTGTCATTATTTATACAGGAAAAACGCTTTCGAATGAGGAAGAAAAACATCTTCGTAAGGCTGCTCAAAGTATTGTCTTAAAAACTAGAGATACAGACGAAAAATTGCGTGAAGAAGTAGCTCTCTTTTTGCACCGAATGGAAGAGGAAGTAGAAAAAGAAACTTCTAAGGATACTAATCAAAAAACACGTACTGCCGAGCTTGCAGAATCTTTATTAGCCGAGCTTCAAGTAGATAAAGAATTAGAAGAATTAATTCCCAAAAGGCATAATAAAAACGACAAAACAGAAAATAATGTTCCTCCTCATTCGCTTACTCGTAATTCTATCAATGAAGAAATGAATAAAAACGATAATGAAGAAGAAGAGGAATACAAATCTACGACTGAATCTGTAAAAGAGATAAACAAAGAAGAAGCAATAAAGATTATCAAAAACAAAACAATTTTGGTTGTCGACGATGACATTCGTAATATCTTTGTAATTGCGTCTGCTTTAGAAACCTATGAAGCACAGATTTTGGAGGCAATGAACGGACAACAAGCCATCGATATGTTGCATGAAGAAGATATTGATTTGATTTTGATGGACTCAATTATGCCCGAAATGAATGGACTTGATGCAATGCGAATCATTCGTCAAGATGAAAACCTAAAACATTTTCCTATTGTTGCTATTACAGGAAAAGCGCAAGAAGAAGACAAACAAGAGTGTTTTGATGCAGGCGCAAATGATTATATCGTAAAACCTGTTGATTATGACCAACTTGTTTATACAGTTTGTAAGTGGATTGGAAAGCGAGTTTAGTTTTTTTTATCAAAACTACTTTCTATCGTTTGAGCTATTTTTTCAAATGACCAATTTTGAATAATTTGATAAGATAACTCTCCCATTTCTTTAGCTTGTTTTTGGGATTTTATTTTATTCATGACTTCTTTTAAAGACTCTACATTTTCACTTTGAAACACAAATCCATTTTTATTACTCTCTTTATTTAATTGGATTAAATCTATTGCACACCCTACCTTTGTACTTGCAATAACAGCTTTTTTGGTCGCCATTGCTTCATTGATTGCCAACCCCCAAGTTTCAGAAATAGATGTTAATAAAAAAATATCTCCTAAAAGATAGATAATAGGCATTTTAGATTGATTTTGAAAAGCTAAAAAATGAATATTAGTATTATGACTTGCTTGTTTTTTGAGTTGTTTTTCTAAATGCCCATTGCCCACCAAAACGAGGTGTTCGTTTTGTTTTTTTCGTTCTATAAATGCTTGAATTAATAATTGAGGTTGCTTTACACTTTCAAACTTTCCTGCAAAAAGCCATACTAATTCATTTTTTTCTATTCCCATTTTTTGCCTCCACTGCTGTGCTAATTGTATATTTTGAGGTGTAGGCTTAAAGCGAAAATTATCAATAGCATGTGGTGCAAAAATTAACTTTTCATCCATTACTGCTGCATTTTTGTAGTATTTTTTATTATTTGTTCCTACAAAAAACACTTTGTTTATATGAGAATAAAGCCAAGTAAGAAATAATTTACGAGCTATTTTTTTAGGAAAGGAAATTTCATCTAATAAGTGTGAATCTCCACGAAACCAAATAGGAATTTTGTTTTTGAAATATCGAATTGTTTTTAAATGACTTTTATAACTCCAACCAAAGACCAAAATTGCATCAGGGTTATAATTTTTTATTTCCTCTATAATTGTTGGATTATCAATTCCTTTGAAGTGATGCGAACCTTTATCTGTTGCTACATTTTCCAAAAAATTATAATTATATCCTTCTAAAAGAGGAATATCCCATTCTATTTTTCTACCAAAACCTTCATCAAATTTATCTTTTAAGGCATCTTTTCCCCATGTATAGAAAAC
>CAKZOK010000090.1 GCA_937136415.1 uncultured Cytophagales bacterium
ATAATCAAAAATGTAGAGAAGCCGTAATGCGTTACAAAGAACTTTGGGACGATATTACAAAAAAAATGGGCTATTGGGTAGATTTGGGAAAACCATATATTACCTTCGATAAAAATTATATGGAAACGCTTTGGTATCTTTTAAAGCAATTCCACGAAAAAGGACTTTTATACAAAGGATATAGCATTCAGCCGTATTCTCCTGCTGCAGGAACAGGACTTTCGTCGCACGAAATAAATCAGCCAGGGTGTTATCGTGAGGTAAAAGATTTGTCTATTACGGCACAATTTAAAGTAAAAGGAACTTCGAATGATTATCTTTTGGCTTGGACAACAACGCCTTGGACACTTCCTTCAAATTCGGCTTTGGCAGTTGGAAAAAACATAGATTATGTAAAAGTAGAAACGCACAATCAATACACAAAACAACCTGTAAATGTTTATGTAGCAAAGGCGTTATTGAATAAAATATTTGACCCTAAAAAATACGTCGACCACGCTATTTTTGATGAAGAAAAACACGCAGGAAAACACCCTTACACCATCATAGAACAATGTAAAGGAGAGCATTTGGAAGGTTTGGAATATGAGCAACTTTTGCCTTATGTAAAGCCAGACGAAACAAATGGAACTGCTTTTAGAGTAATTTTAGGAGATTTTGTAAGTACAGAAGACGGAACTGGAATTGTTCATATTTCGCCTACTTTTGGTGCTGATGATGCTCGTGTTGCCAAACTAGCCAATATTCCTGCTATTTTGGTTTCTGATGAAAACGGAAATCCGATACCACTTGTAGATAAACGAGGGCGTTTTGTAAAAGAAGTTACTGACTTTGCTGGTGAAGCCGTAAAAGCAGAATACGAACCAAAAGAAATTACAGAAGCAGAGGGCTACGAATCTACTGATTTGCGTATAGCTGTAAAGCTCAAAAAATCAAATCGTGCCTTCAAAGTAGAAAAATACGAACACAATTATCCTCATTGTTGGCGTACAGATAAGCCAATTTTGTATTATCCGTTAGATTCTTGGTTTATCAAAACGACAGACTACAAGGAAAGAATGGTTGAGCTAAACAAAACCATAAACTGGAAACCTGCAAGTACAGGCGAAGGGCGTTTTGGAAACTGGCTTGAAAATCTTGTCGATTGGAATTTGTCTCGTTCTCGTTATTGGGGAACGCCTTTGCCGATTTGGAGAAGTGAAGAAGGAACAGAAGAAACTTGTATTGGTTCGATAAAAGACCTTTTGGAAGGAATACAAGAGGCAAATAATTCTGGTATTTTGAGCGTAGAAGAGGTCAAGAAAAATCGTAGTTTCTTAGAGAATTTTATGGCAAACAAAGCCGATTTGCACCGTCCGTATGTAGATGATATTACACTTGTAAAAAACAAAACAAAACTGACTAGAGAACTAGATTTGATTGATGTTTGGTTTGATTCGGGTGCAATGCCATATGCACAGTGGCATTATCCATTTGAGCAAGAAGAAACATTCAAAACATCTTTTCCTGCTGATTTTATTGCAGAAGGTGTCGACCAAACTCGTGGTTGGTTCTTTACACTTCACGCCATCGGAACGATGCTCTTCGATTCTGTGGCTTATAAAAATGTAATTTCAAACGGACTTGTTTTGGATAAAAACGGAAGCAAAATGTCTAAAAGATTAGGCAATACAGTCAATCCATTCGAAACATTAGACAAATTTGGAGCAGACCCAACTCGTTGGTATCTAATTGAAAACTCTAACCCTTGGGATAGTCTAAAATTTAATGAAGACGGAATTACAGAAGTACAGCGCAAATTCTTTAATACACTTCAAAATACCTATTCGTTTTTTGCTTTGTATGCCAATTTAGATGATTTTGATTTTGATAAAAATAACCTTATTCCAATTTCAAAGCGTCCAGAAAGTGACCGTTGGGTTATCTCAAAACTTCATTCTTTAATAGCCGAAGTAGATACACATTTTGCAGAATATGAGCCTACAAAGGCAGCTCGTGCCATGTCAAAATTTGTTACTAATGACCTTTCAAATTGGTATATTCGTCTGAATAGAAAACGTTTTTGGAAAGCCGAATTAGTAGAAGACAAAATTGCAGCCTATCAAACACTTTATACATGTTTGGAAACTATTGCGCTTCTTGCTTCTCCGATTGCGCCTTTTTATTCTGATTTTATCTATCGTAACTTGAAAAAGGCAGATGAAAATGATACTAAAACATCAATTCATTTGGCAGATTTTCCTATTTCTGATTCTGAATTGATAAATAAAGATTTAGAAGCTCAAATGGAACTTGCTCAACAAATTTCTTCGATGACACACGCATTGAGAAAGAAAAATCAAATGAGAGTTCGCCAGCCATTACAAAAAATAATGGTGGCTGTGGTAGATGAAACTACTCAAAATCATATCAAAGCTGTACAAGAATTAATTTTATCAGAAGTAAATGTAAAAGAATTAGAGTTTTTAGCTCCAGATTCTGACAAACTTACCAAAACGATAAAACCAAATTTCAAAAAACTAGGTGGGCAATATGGAAAAGCAATGCCAAAAATTGCTGCACAAGTAAGAGCAATGACACAAGCAGATATTGCAGCTTTAGAACAAAATGGTATATTTACTTTGAATCTTGATGGCGAAGTTATTCCTCTTACAAAAGATGATGTAGAAATCGGAACAGAGGATATTGAAGGCTGGGTAGTGATGAGCGAAAACGGAATTACGGTAGCTTTAGATGTAAATCTTACAGATGAGTTGCGTCAAGAAGGAGTAGCTAGAGATTTGGTAAACCGTATTCAGAACCTAAGAAAGGATAAAGGTTTAGAAGTTCAGGACAAAATTTTACTTCAAATTGAAAAGGGAAGTGAGCTTCTGAATGCTGCTTTAGCCAACTTCAAAGACTATATTTGTGATGAAACACAAGCTTTAGAAATGGATATTTTGGATAAAGTAACTAATTCGGTAGAATTAGAAACCGAAGAAACAAAAGTAAATTTGGCTATGCGAGTACATCAATTAAGCTAGTGTAGCATACGCTACAAATAAAATCAAAAGTTCTATTTCTAAAAGAGATAGAACTTTTTTTATTTACAAAATAAATCCAATAAAAAGCCCTATCAAAATCAAAAAAGGAGCAGGTATTTTGGTAAATTGAAGAATCAGAAAAGTAATACTCATTATTCCAATATTGAGAGGTGATTTTTCGATAGGTTCTAAAAGTAAAAACGCTCCTGCAATGACCAACCCAGCACTTGCACCATTTATTCCTTCCAAAGATGCTTTTATGGGACGGTATTTTTTGAGCTGTTCCCAGAATCGAATTACAAAAAAAATCAAAAACATTCCAGGTAAAAAAACAGCAATCGAAGCTGTAAACCCTCCTAATATTCCTCCCAAAATACCTCCAACTGCTCCACCAAAAGCTCCACTAAAAAAACTTCCAAAATATCCAGAAGTAGTCAAAAATGATGTTTGAAGCCACGAAAGACGCTTATACATTGTAAGTGCGCCCACAAAGGCAGCAAACGAAAAAACAGGTCCAGGTACAGCTTGTACAAGTGCATAACCAGACAAAAATTCATCAGTTGTCAAGAACTCCTTGAAGGTTACAAATTCGGTATAAAGAATCGGAATCAAAACTTGTCCACCACCAAAAATAAGGCTTCCATTTCTATAAAAATTTTCAAAGATAAGTAATAAAACGCCCTTAGTAAGGTTTCCTAAAATGGCTACACCAATAAAAACAACACCATACAGAATCAAAAAACGCCATCGAATATCAAATTTTTGTTTTTCTTCTTTTTCTTCTTTATCAAATTTGAGAGCTGTAATCACTCCTCCAGCAAGCAAAATAAGAGGAAAAGCCCAAGGTGTTCGATAAGAATAAGAAATAACACCAGCCAAAATCATCAATATAAAAGCTGTTTTGGTTTTGACTACCTTGCGAGAAATACGCAATGCAGCAAAAGACACAAAACCAATCGCCATAGGCTGAATAAAACGAGTAAAATTTAATGAAATTTGTTGTTTTTGAATATATGCCAGTCCAATAGCAGCAGCACTCATCAAAATTGTGGCAGGCAAAATCCAAACACAAAGCGTCCAAAAGGCGAGATATGTTCCTCCTCTTTTATATCCCACAGCCATCAATGTTTGTGTAGAAGTAGGGCCAGGCAAAATCTGACACAAGGCATTGAGTTCGATGAGTTCTGCTTCTGTTAGATAGCTCCTTTTGACTACCAAAATATCCAAAAACATAGCAATATGCGCTTGTGGACCTCCAAACGCAGTCAGAGCAAGCAGTAAAATATCTTTCAAAAAAATATAATTGCGTAATTTTTTCACGGTCGCCTACATTTAAAAATAGATTTATAAAAAATAAGTAAGGCTAATTTCTGACAAAAATACAATTTTTGATTTAGATTTTTGATATTATGATACATAAAAATTTGACCATACCATTAAACGTTATCACGATTGTTTCTACAATAAGCATTTTTGTATTTGTTTGTCAGGAAGCAATACATTCAGTTCTAAGGAGTTGAATACACAAGAGAAATAGAACAAAATAACTTTACCAAACATTAGAGCTTATTTTTTGTTTAGTTTCAATAAAATGATTAAAATACATATTGAAAATAAAAACAAGTATATTTTATTTTGTGATTAATATAAAGTAACAGAATTATGAATATTATAAAACTACTTTTTATATTCATAATCTAATAAAAAAACAAATTATGGCCTACATAAAACTCTACAAGAAAAAGTTGAAACACAATCATTTATTTTTAGATAATCTATTCAAACAAGAAGGAGTAGAGTGGGGGGTAGTAACCAAACTATTTTGTGGAACAGAAAAATATCTTCAAGAAATTGTAGATTTAGGAGTAATAGAAGTACACGATTCAAGAATTAGTAATCTAAAAAAACTCAAAGAACTAAAATCCGATATTCAGACTGTTTATATCAAACCTGCTGCCAAACGAAGCATTAAAGATATTGTTAGTTATGCCGATGTCAGTTTGAATACTGAATTTGATACAATAAAAATGCTTTCTGATGAAGCCAAAGAACAAGACAAATTACACAAAATTATTATTATGATAGAAATGGGCGACCTTCGTGAAGGTGTAATGCCTGATGATGTAGTGCAGTTTTATGCCCAAATTTTCAAACTTCCAAATATTCGTGTTATTGGTTTGGGTACAAATCTAAATTGTCTGCATGGTGTTTTGCCTTCAGAAGACAAACTTATTCAACTTTCTCTTTACAAAAAAATTATTGAGCTTACCTTCGGAAGAGAAATCCCTTGGGTTTCGGCAGGAACAACCGTAACAATGCCTTTATTGATAAGAAAACAACTACCAAAAGGAGTAAATCATTTTAGAATTGGAGAGGCTCTTTTTTGGGGAAATGATATTTTTACAAATGGATATATCGAAGGAATGGAAACAGATATTTTAGAGTTTTTTGCCGAAATTGTAGAAATAACAGAAAAGCCTTTGATTCCAACAGGTGTTTTGGCAGAAAACCCAAGTGGTGAAATGTTTCAAATCAATGAAGAAGATTATGGAAAATCATCGTATCGTTGTATTATTGATGTAGGTTTGCTTGATGTACGTCCCGAATTTTTGATTCCAAAAGACGAAACGATTGAGCTGGTGGGAGCAAGTTCTGATATGCTTGTTATTGATTTAAAAACAAATCCAAACAACTATAAAATTGGTGATGTAGTGGCTTTTAGGCTTAAATATATGGGCGCACTTTCTCTGATGAACTCAAATTATGTAGAAAAAATTGTAGAGTAGAATTTAAAAATACATTGAGATTTTTCATAGAATTGGGTTTATCAATCCAATTCTATGAAAAAATTATCTTTCTAATTTATCCACCCACACGATTACTTTCATCTTCTGCACCTGTTTTTCGCTTACGAGCTGATTTTACTTGTTTGTTTCCAAATGTATAACTCAAATTTAGCCTAACCTGACGGCTTTCCCAGCCTCCATTTCCCTGAATCAAAACATTCCCATATTGTGTATCTCCACGCCAAGGCGAAGTAAAAAATACATCACTCATAGATGCTCTAAAGGAAATTTTGTCATCTAAAAACTTCTTCTGAATAGCCAAACTCATTGCTCCCAAACTTTTTGTTTGGTATGTTCCACCCCAAACAGACGGAGAATTGTACCAACCAGAAACCTCAAATTTATACCCTTTTGGCAAACTAAATGTATTCTGCCCATAAAAATTAAAAGTACTTTGAGAAATAGAAACAAACTCATCTGTTTTTCCTTCATAAGCACTATGAAAAGCATTTATACTAAGAAAAGCATTCCACCATTTATTTACTTCAAAGGGATAGCTCAAATTGAAACTCCACGTTTCTTGTGTCGCAATATTTTGCTCTTGAATGACACTTCTGCGCTCATCTTGTGCCGTCGTTACTTGTCCAAAAAAATCACTAACATAACTATAACTTATAGAAGTGTTGAGAGTATATTTGTAGGTATGCGAAAATTTGATATTATCAGTATATTGAGGTTGTAAAAAAGCATTTCCCCTTCTTATCGTCAATTCATCAATAAACATTTCAAACGGATTCAGATTCTGATAATTTGGTCTTTGTATCCTACGGCTGTATGTCAAGCCAAAAGAATTGTCCTTGTTTGCCTTGTAAGTCAGTCCACCACTAGGAAAAATATTTAGATAATCTCGCTTTACTCTATCGTTATTTTCTATTTGATTACTGGTAAGTTTTCCATCAGATTTGGTATGCTCGGCTCTCAAACCAAACTGAAGACTTACTTTTTTCCACCTTCTATTATAATTGAAATAAGCAGCATTGACAATTTCTTTATAGATAAAATTATTACTTCTATCTTCATTAAAAACAGATGTTCCTTCTATTTCATCATAAAAATCAAATGTATTATCTGTATTTACCATCGATGATTTTAGCCCAATTCCTAATTTTCCTTTCAAAAAATTTTGCTCGTAATCAATCTTAAAAGTAGCAATATCAATTTTTGTAGGAGTATTGGTTTCATAAATTATTTCTGAAAGCAAATTTTCTTGATTGCCATTATAATACAAATTAGGTTGGTAGCTTTCTCGTTTGTTTTCATATTGCCCATAATCCAAATCAATATTGAGAGAATGTCCAGTCGTGTCTTCGTATCTATAATTTAGATTGCCCAAAACATTATAAAAACTCTCCTCATTGAGGCTTCTGGCTACCAATACTTGAGAAATTTGTTCAGAATTAGCATCAATAATAGGTGTTTTGGTGTCCGTTTCTGTATCAGAATCATTCAAATTGGCACTTACCAAAACTCCAAAAGTACTTTTTTTGCTTGCAAAAATATCTGTTCCCAAACGAAAATTATGACTATTCTGACTTCTCAAACGAGTAGAACGAGCATCAAAAATCAAATCATTTTGAGTACGGTAAAGGTCTGTAAAACTTCCTGTTTTGCCAAAACGATTGCTATAAGTAAAAAATGTATTTGTTTTTTTGGTACGATTATTCAATGAAAGCGAACCATTATAACGCTGGTTGTCCCAAACAGAATACCCCAAAGCAAGCGTTCCATTTGTACCAAAATTCTTATTTTTCTTTAGTTTGATATTCAGAATACCTGCGCTTCCTGCTGCATCATATTTTGAAGATGGCTGCGTAATAATCTCTATGCTTTCAATATCAGAAGCCTGTAAAGCATTCAAATAATTAGTCAAATCTTCGCCTTGCAAAACCGAACGCTTTCCATCAATATAAACTTGAACTCCACTTTTCCCTTCCACAATAAGAGAATTATTATTATCCAAAATCACTCCTGGTGCTTTTCTCAAAACCTCCAAACCCGAACTTCCAGAAGCTGCAATCGTTCCCTCTACATTAAAAACGGTTTTGTCTGCCAACACTTCCACCATTGGTTTTTGAGCTACAATTTCGACGGCATCTAATACATTATTACTTTGAATAACAAATTTATTTAGATTAATTTCTTTATTTGAATTTTCAGTAATATCGATATTCTTAGAAGTATATTTTTGATAGCCTACGCTAGTTATGATAATAAAATATTTTCCATTTTCAACATCTACAAATCTAAAATTTCCGTCTGCATCAGCCACCGAGGCTTTAGCAAGAGAAGAATCCGAAACATTCATCAATCCGACGGCTGCAAAAGAAACAGCTTCTTGATTGTCCGATTCGGCAACTCCTATAATGGAATGAGAATTAGTTTGAGCAAAAACAGAAAAAGAGGTTAGAAAAAACAGAGTTAATAAAATCTGTTTTGTCAAAGACGAAATTAAATTTTTCACAGCTTGGTTATTTATAATTTTGAAGAAGAAGAAAGAGTAAAAATTTTGAAACTAATAGTTTGAAAAGACACTCAAAAATTACAAAGGTTGCATAGCTTTAGGTTTTTTTGGGAAAAGGAAGTAGTTTGTTATGGTTTTTTAGGAAAAATGAGTACTAAAATAGAATTTAAAAAAATTATTTTCTATTTTGTAAATTTGTAATTCGGAAAATTAATATTTTATTGATTCTTCCGAAGAAATTAAATTATGATACGGCATTTATTGGTTATTTTTTGGTTATTTTTTACTTGTACTATTTGTTTTTTACAAAGAATACAGGCTCAAAATTACGACCTTGCTTACCAACATATCACTACAAAAAATGGTCTTTCGAATAATTTTGTGACTGCAATTATTCAAGATAAAAAAGGATTTATTTGGATTGGAACGCAAGAAGGATTAAATAAATACGATGGATATTCCTTCAAAATATATAAATCAAATACAGAAAAAAAATATCATTTAAGTAGTAATCACATTACTTTTTTGAAAGAAGAAATAGAAAAAAACGTTATTTGGATAGGAACAATAACAGGTCTTAGCAAACTGCACACAAATCAAGACAGCATAGAAAATATTTCATTTTTTAATAAAAAACATATCAATTATATCTCAATAGACAAACAAAAAACGGTTTGGGTGGCTACCAATAAAGGAATATTCAGACAAGAAAAACAAAAATGGATAGAATCTTCTCTCAATTTGGAGGCTGATAAAGATTATAGTTTTATTGATACAAAATTAATTAATGGAATTGAAAAACAAGTTTTGGTAGCTACCCAACGCACCGAACCAAATGAGCATACTCTTTTTTGGAAAACAAAAGAAAATCAAGAATGGAAAAAAATATTAAAAACTCCTTTTAATCTGCAATATTTTGATAAAAAAGGAAAATTATGGACTTCCTTCAAAGACGAACAATTAGAAGAAGGCTATAATAAAATCTATGACAAAACTCTAAAAATAGATTCTATTCATTTTGATAAATCTCAATCGTTCAGAATGATTATACCTTTTTTGGCTTTTAAAGACAAGCCCAAAGACAATAAAACAAACGATATTTGGTTTTTTGAAAGTAGAGGAATTGCTTTGATTGATTTGAATAAAAAAAAATTTCGTCATTGGTTTTATTGGAAATATTTTGCAGAAAGTGCCGACCAATACGCCGTAGAAACGATTTTTAGAGATACTTCTCAAAATTATTGGATTTGTACGCAGGGAATGGGAGTGTTTATTTTTGCCGATTATACCATCAATAATTTCAGAACCTACCAATACAGAAAAGGCTTCGAAAATAGCCTTAGCCACCCAAGCACAAGGGCTATCTATAAAGACTCCAAAACCAAAACTACATGGATAGGAACGTATGGAAAAAACAACGAGGTAGATATTTTTATAGGAGATTCTATCAAAAAAACGCTTTTTATTGATAGCTATGTTCATCTAATCAAAGAAGACCCAAAGGATAGCAATATTCTTTGGTTTTCGACCTCCTCTGGCATCAGAAAAATAGACAAAGAAAAAATAAAAGTACTGGAAACCTATAAAATGAATCGGAATATTTTACAAGATATTTTGCCTCTCAATGATTCTACTTTATGGGTTGCTGGAAGTGATAATTTATATCATTTCAATCCAATTACAAAAAAATTTACTCCTTATCCTCATCTAAATAAAATTACTCATTTATACAAAAATAATCAAAATGATATTTGGGTAGGTTCGACAAATAAAGGAATTGGTTTTTTGTCCAATACAGAAAAAATTGATGCAGAAAATGCCAAAAACCTTCAAATAACTTATTATAATCCAAATAAAAATAAAGAAAATGAAGTTTGTTATATAAAACAAATTCAGGAAAGCAAAACAGAGTTATCAATTTTTTGGGTTTCGACAACCAATGGTTTCTACAAATTTGATTATAAAAAAAGAACTTTTTTGGAGCATTATACAGAAAAAAATGGACTGCCAAACAATGTTGTCTATGCTATCTTAGAAGACAATGAAGGCAACCTATGGGGAAGCACCAATCACGGTATTTTTAAGTTCAATCCTAAGACAAAAACCTTTACTAATTTTGATAGGCAAGACGGTTTGCAAGACAATGAATTTAATACATTTTCTTATTTCAAAAGTGCCGAAGGAGAGCTATTTTTTGGAGGAATTGATGGTGTAAATGCTTTTTTTCCGAAAGATATGAAGAAAAATAATTTTGTTCCTGCTATTCATCTAACAAGTTTTGAAAAGCTAGGAAAAAAGGTAAATCTTGAACAAAATATTTCAGAACTAAAAGAAATTTCTTTGCCTTTAGAAGAAGCCAAAATGCTTACTTTTAATTTTGCTATGCTTAGTTTTTATCAAAGCAATAAAAATAAATATGCCTACAAATTAGAACCAATTCAGAAAGAATGGATTGATTTGGGAACAAAAACAGAGCTTACACTTACCAATCTTTTGGCAGGAAATTACAAACTTCATATAAAAGGCTCAAATAATCATGGGTTTTGGAACAAAAACGGAATTGAATTAAAAATCAATATTACGCCTCCTTTTTATCAAACTTCTTGGTTTCAATTTTTGTGTGTTTTGATTTTTTTGGCGAGTATTTATTTTTATTACAAAATCAAATTAAGACAATCAAAAAAACAGGCTATTTTTTTAGAAAATCAAGTAAAAGAGCGCACAAATGAAATTTTGATACAAAAAGAAGAGTTACAAATTACTAATGAAAAACTAAAAGAACTTGATGATTTTAAAGAAAAAACAACTAATATGCTTGTTCATGACTTGAAAAATCCGTTGGGAACAATTATTTATGAAGCTAAAAATAATCTTTCAATAAGAAAAGCAAGTCAGCGAATGATGAATTTGCTTTTGGCTTTATTAGATTCTCAAAAAATACAATCGCCTCAATTTCAATTAAATTTGAAAAAGGTAGCTTTTCATTCTCTTTTAGAAAGCGTTTTGGAAGAGGTAGAAGTATTCTTGATAGAAAAAAAAATACAAGTTATTTATGAAGAAGAAAATTATTTTTACTTAGAAATTGATAAAAACTTGATACAAAGAGTTTTGGTAAATCTGTTTACTAACGCCATAAAATACAGCTACAAACATTCTTTTATCAAAATTTCTATACAAAAACTAGAAAATAATTTTGCTCAAATTACGGTTACAGACAACGGAAAAGGAATTGATAAAAATCAAATTGATTCAATTTTTGATTCTTACAAACAAGTAAATCCTCAAAAAATGGGAAATATTGCTTCTACAGGTTTAGGACTTTCATTTTGCAAACTTGCCGTCGAAGCACACCTAAAATATATTGAAGAAAACAGCAAAATTTGGGTAGATTCTATTCCTAATAAAGAAACTAATTTTCATTTTATTGTGCCTCTTTTAGAAACAAAACAAAACACAGAACAAACGATTAATAATAAAACTCAAAACACTATTTCTACGTATCAATTTTCAGAAACAGAACTCAATTATTTGCTTCCTTTTATAGAAGAATTAAAGCAATTAGAAGTTTATCAAGTGAGTCAAATTAGAAGTATTTTAAATTCTTTAGATGATAAAAGCACAACAATTACAGTTTGGAAAAATGAAATTCAAGAAATTCTCTACCGAGTAGATGAAGAAGAATATCAAAAATTATTGATTATTTAAGCAAAAAAATATCTCCTTTTGAATACCTACACTATCCTAGTCGCTGACGACACTCAAGAAAATCTAAAACTGATTACTGAATATTTGGAAAATGATGCAAAAGAAAGTCAAAGTAAAAATTTGCTTCCTTTTGATTATCAAATCTTGCTTGCTCCCAATGGAGAAATAGCTTTCAAAATTGCCCAAAAAACAGAAATTGATTTACTTATCACAGATTGGGAAATGCCCAAAATGAACGGTTTGGAGCTTATTTCTGCTTGTCAAAAACATAAAAAGTTGCGAAAAATTCCTATCATAATGATAACTGGAATGTATATTGAAGCCGAAAACCTCAAACTTGCCTTAGAAAAAGGAGCGATTGATTTTATCAGTAAACCGATTGCTCAAATGGAACTTGTAGCAAGGGTAAGGTCGGCTATCAAGCTACAAGAATCTTTCAAAGTTATTGAAGAACAAAAAAATAAAGAACTTAGCGCAAAGATTCTGCATACACAAAGACAAAACGAAATTTTGATAGAAATTGATAATCAGTTTGATAATATTTTAAGAAAAATTAGAAAGCAACAACGCAAAAAAGAAGAAAACAAAAGCCTAGATACAGATATTTCTGTTTATTTAAACGAATTGCATGACATCAAAAAAAGCATCAAAAAAAATATAGACATCGAACACGATTGGGAAAATTTTCAGCTTCAATTACAGCAAAACCACCCAGAATTTATACAAAAATTAGCCGTTTATCAAGATTTGAAACCTCATGAACTTCGTTTTTTGACCTATCTTTATATCAGAATGAATGATAAAGAAATTGCAAGAATATTAAATATAAATTATCAAAGTGTGAGAGCTTACAAATCAAGAGTAAAGAAAAAATTAGATATAGAAAACGGAATTTCTTTGAATGATTGGATTGTGAATCTTTGATGAAGGGGCAAGAGGAGAGGGAATTGGGAGTGGAGAAATGAAAACTACTTTATAATTTCAAAACCTGCTAATCGAATTGGCATTTTTCTATATAAATATGTATTTTTGATAAAATTTAAAACAGAATTTTCATATCACACAAGGAATAATAAATTGCTTAAATTTACGCTTTTGAACTTTTAAATATTTGATAGCCAGTATTTTTTATTCAAAATTATTCCTATAAATCCCATATTAAAATGAATTATTGGTTTCTCTGCAAAGTCAGTTATACAAAAGAATTAGAAGACGGAACGATAAAAAGAATGAAAGATAATTATCTGACCGATGCCACTACGCTCACAGAAGCAGAAGCACGTATGCACGAAGAAGTGGGGCGTTCGATGCGAGGAGAATTTTCGGTAGCTGCTGCAAACAGAATGAATTTTGTAGATGTTTTTACTTACAATGACGCTGATAATTATTACAAATGCAAGATTCGTTATGTAACCATTGACGAAGCAAAAGGCAAAGAGCGTGAAGTAAAAAATCAAGTTTTGATAGCTGCAAATGACCTTTTAGATGCTCATAATCGTCTGACAAAAGAATTTTCTTCGATGCTTGTTCCTTACGAAATCATTGAGATTATCAAAACTCCTTTGGTAGAAGTATTTCGTTATAAGTCGCCAGATGAGAGAGTTACACCAAACCTTCGTCCTATTTCAGAAATTGAAGAGATAGAAGACTAAGTAAATTACGCTTTAGCATAGTAGCTTACGCTTTAGCGTGAGAAAATGTACCGAATGCTTTAGCTTTCGAATAAAAAAAAGCTGCAAAAACGAAAATTTTGCAGCTTTTTTTGTTGTATTTATTTTGATAAATAAATTTCTAATAAAACAATATATTTTATTGTAATTACAGGGTATGTTCAATCAAAGAATTTATAGCATTTTTTTGGCTTTGACAGTCCTTTCACAAGGCTGTCAATAGTTTAAAAAATAAGCACTTTGAGTTATATGTATCTTTTTTAACCGTCGTTGAGGCTATGCCGTCAACGAGGTTTAAAATCACAATCCTCAACGACAGCGAAGCCTCGTTGATGGTTGAAAAAAACATATATTTGGTAAAAACTTTGTAGGTAGTTTTTTGGTAATCCAAAAAAACTCACAATAGCTCTCTTTCCAACTATTAAAGTTTTTAAATAAATCCTTTTGTTATAGAAATCCGTAAATTAAAAATGTATTATTTATATAAAAAATTCCATTCATAAAATAATAAATTTAATGTTCAAAAATAATTTTATTCTAAAAATTTTATTTCTATTTATCTGTTTTTCATTTTTTATAACAAACTCATACAGTCAGAAACCAGATGAAATTTATAATCAATACAAAAATAAATTTCCTGATAAAATGGCTGTTTTATTGGAAAAAAATGATGAAATAATCATTGATTTTGAAGCTGATACTGTTTCGACAATTCATACAGAATATGAAGATTTATTATTCTTGACAGACCGTGCCACAGGTTTATCCAACCAAAAAGCGTATGAATCTTATTTTTCTAAAATAGAAAAAATTGATGCTGTTACGCTTGTTCCGAATGGAAAACGTTATAAAAAAATGAAAGTAGAGTATTTCAAAAAAGAAAAAGAATCTTCTTCAGGAATATTTTATGATGATTTGGAATCTACGAATTTTATTATGCCAAATGTTTCTCCAAAAGCTCGTACACAGGTTTCGATTACGCAGAATATCAAAGACCCTCGTTTTTTGAGTTCGTTTTATTTGGATAGTTATGTTCCGATAGAATCGGCAAAACTGACTTTGAAAGTAAATAAAAATATAGAAATTGCTTACAAATTATTTAATACAGAAAATATAAAATTAGATTTCACCAAGACTGAAAAAGGAAATTATATTATTTATGAATGGAAAGCCAAAAACTTAGAGGGTTTCAAATCAGAAGATGATGCGCCTCGTAGAAATTATTTTTCGCCTCATATTGTTTATTATGTTACTCAAATAAATTACCCAAATCGCTCACAAAAAATAGCTAAAAGTGTTGCTGATTTGTACGATTGGTATTCTAGTTTGTCTTGTAAAGTAAATTTAGAAGATGATGCAGCATTGTTCAAAACTGTTGAGAAACTCACAAAAGGCATGACCGACGAACAAGAAAAAGTCAAAAATATTTTTTATTGGGTGCAAGATAACATCAAATATATTGCTTTTGAGGACGGAATGCGTGGTTTTATTCCTAGTGAAGCCAGTTTTGTCTATTCAAAACGCTATGGAGATTGTAAGGGAATGTCTTCTATTATTCATAAAATGCTCAATATGGCAGGCATCGAAAATACCTATCTGACTTGGATTGGTTCGAGAAATTTGCCGTATAAATATTCTGAAATTCCTACTCCGATTGTGGATAATCATATGATTGTAACCTATCAACCGACGGAGGGCGAATTTATTTTCTTAGATGCAACCGATTCGTATTCGCCTTTTGGTTTTCCTTCTTCGATGATTCAGGGCAAAGAAGCTCTCTTAGGAATGGGAAGGCAAAAACACAAAGTGGCATTAGTTCCGATTATTGATAAAGAAAAAAATTATTCAAAAGAATCGGTTGAACTTTCTATTTCGGACAAAAAACTAATTGGAAAAGGAAAATATTCGTCTGAAGGCTATCCAAAGGGTTACATGACACATTATATAGACGGACTTTCGAAGGAAAATGAACAGCGTTATATGAATCGTTATTTTACAAAAGGTAATAATAAATTTTTTGTAGATGATTATACAATCAATAATCTGAATAAAAAAGATGAGGCATTAAAGATTGAATATGATTTCAGAATTGAAGATTATGCAAAATTTGTGGGCGATGAGATTTATATCAATATGAATATGGAGAAAGCATTTGGCAACGATGAGATAGATAAAAAACGAAAATCTCCTATCGAAAATGATTATCTTTTTGAGGCAAATAATGATATTTTTTTACAAATTCCTAAAGGATATGAAGTAGAATATTTGCCCGAAAACAGTACTTTTAAAAACGATTTGTTTGGTTATACTATCCAATACAAAAAAGAAGGCGACAAAATAAAATTTGTTCATAATTATTACAAAAATTATTTATTACTCAATAATGAGAGTTTTGAAGATTGGAACAAAATGATAAAAGAAGCAAATAAAGCCTATCGTGAAGTTATTATTTTGAAGAAAAAGTAGTTTTTTATTCTGTTAAAAAAGCCTTTGTTTATAAATAAGCAAAGGCTTTTTTTGTATAAAAATCGTAAATTTTGGTAAGTTTTTGTATCTTTGCACCAAATTTAAAAACCTTCTTGTTGAGCATTTATTTTACTAGCTATCAACAACTTACTAAAGAAAGGTTTAATTTAAAGAAAAATATGGTTGCTATTTATCGAAAATTTGGAATTACTACAATTATTGCCGTTTACTTACTTATTTTAGTGGGTGGAATTGTGCGTAGTACAGGCTCTGGAATGGGTTGCCCCGATTGGCCAAAATGCTTTGGGCAGTATGTTCCACCGACAGATATTAGTGAATTACCAGAAGATTATAAGACTGTTTTTGCAGTGCAAGGGCGTGAAATTGCTGATTTTAATGCTGTTCATACGTGGATAGAATATATCAATCGCCTTTTAGGTGTTTTGATTGGATTTTTTATTTTGATTACGGCTGTGCTTTCAATTTCATTTTGGAAAAAAGACAAAATTATTACCTTGTTTTCTGTTTTGGCTCTCATTGCTGTTATTATTCAGGGGTGGCTTGGCGCAAAAGTAGTTTCCACGGATTTGCACGAAGGAATGATAACCATTCACATGATAATGGCTCTTCTGATTGTCGGACTTCTGATTTATACGGTGGTGCGTTCGTACAACGGAATTATCAAAACTGAAAAAATCACAAATCCTTCAAAGATTAATTTGATTGCCTTTGCAAGTTTTGGAGTGGCTTTTTTACAGCTTATTTTGGGGACGCAAGTAAGAGAAAGCATTGATACAATTTCAAAAAAATTAGGCGAAAATATGCGAACTGAATGGATAGAAGGCATAACAGAAATAAGTAATACATTTTATATTCATCGTTCTTTTTCTATTTTGGTTTTGCTGCTTCATCTAGGTTTGATTTATATGCTTTGGAAAAATGCAAGCAAAAACGGACGCATTCAAAGATTAGGAAAAAGCCTTTTGATTATTTTAATAATTGAAGTAATTACAGGAATTATTATGGCATATTTTGCCATTCCAAAACCCTTACAACCCATTCACATGCTTTTGGCTTCCGTAGCTTTGGGCATTCATGTACTACTTATTTTATTTATTAATTTTGATTTTCTTTTTAGGAAAAATGTTGTAGAAGTCGCTCGTGGTAACACAAGCAACGAATAAATAATGAAATGAATAAGAAAGACAAATAGTAAAGAAATAAAATCTACCATTGCTTGTGTCCCCACGAGCGATAAAAAATATATAAATTATGCTTACCAAAACAGACAATCTAACTTTGGACATAAACTTAGAAACTCAACAAAAATCAACCGAAACACAAGACATAATCCCTGTCGAAACCTCAAAATTAAAAGCCTTTTTTGAGCTGTTAAAATTTCGTTTGTCGGCTTTGGTGGTTTTTTCTTCTGCGATTGGTTATGCTTTGGGAGTCGAACAGATTACAGATTGGACAAAGTTTGCTATCTTCTGTTTTAGTAGTTTTATCATCACAGGTGCTGCCAATACGCTCAATCAGGTTATTGAAAAAGAGTACGATAAAAATATGAAACGCACCAAAGCTCGTCCTCTTCCAACAGGTGTAATTTCACGCACAGAAGGAATTATCTTTGCTGTCATTTTGGCAATTATTGGAGGTGTTTTATTGGTTGTTTTTGTAAATGTTTTTACGGCTGCTTTGGGTTTGCTTTCACTTTTTTTGTATGCTTTTGTTTATACGCCTTCCAAACGAATTTCTTCCTTTTCGGTTTTTATTGGAGCTTTTCCGGGAGCTTTTCCTCCTCTTATTGGTTGGGTGGCTGCTACTGGCGAGATTTCTCAATTTGCTCTCATTCTTTTTGCTATTCAATTTATTTGGCAATTTCCTCATTTTTGGGCGATTGCGTGGCTTGGCGATGAAGATTATGTAAAGGCAGGTTTCAAAATGCTTCCTAGTGGTGGCAAAACATTGCGTACTTCTATTCAAATTCTGACTTATACTTTATTTTTGTTGCCTATTGGGTTGATGCCTTATGTCAATGGAATGGCTGGGGGAGTTTCGGCAATAATAATCTTTATTTGTGGGCTTTTGTTCTTAATTCCTGCGTGGCTTTTAGTAAGAAAAGGAGATAACAAATCAGCTTTAATACTAATGTTTTCATCATTCTTTTATTTGCCTATTGTACAATTAGCTTTGCTGTTTGATAAGTTGTAATAATGTCGCTCGTGAGGACACGAGCAACAGATATAAAAAAATAATCATTTAATCTACCATTGCTTGTGTCCTCACGAGCGATTATTTAATAATAAAAAATGAATACTACAAAAAATATATACATAGAAGAACAAGAAATAACAACAATGAACCCTAAAAAATTTATTGTTTGGTTGGGTATTGTGAGTATAATTATGCTTTTTGCTGCTCTTACTTCGGGCTATATTGTAAGACAAGGAGATATTTTGAAAGAATGGCTCGTTTTTGATTTGCCTTCTCTTTTTTATTGGAGTACAGGTGTGATTTTGCTTAGTAGTGTTACGATGCACTGGGCGTATATTGCTGCCAAGAAAAACGAAATTAAACAAGTAAAAATTGGACTTCTTCTCACTTTGCTTTTGGGAGTTGTATTTTTAATAACACAAATAGAAAGCTGGGGGCAGCTTGTAGATTCAGGTGTTTTCTTTGCTGGTACACAGAGTAACCCTGCTGGTTCATTTATTTATGTAATTTCTGGATTGCATGCAGCGCATATTATTGGTGGTTTGGTATTTTTAATTGTTACTCTAATCAAGGCAGCTCAATCAAAAGTACATTCAAAAAGCACAAATACAATTTCAATGTGCATGACTTTTTGGCATTTCTTAGATTTATTATGGATTTATTTATTCTTCTTCTTTATGTTTTTTAAAGATGGATTGAATTAAAATTAATTACAGATTATAAATTACGGATTACGGATTACGGATTACGGAATTTAGATAAAAAAAAGCAAGTTTAGAAATGAACTTGCTTTTTTGTTTTTGTTCAAACGAATTACTAACTGGAGTTACGCACTTATTGTTCTGTGTGCCACAGAACACGGTTTGGCTTTTTTGTTAATTGATTTAATTACTAAAAATTACTCCTTCAAATTTACTCTTTTGAGTTCTCCTGTCGGAGTCAGAATATAAATTATTTTATCTTCTTTTTCTTCTTTGGGTAAAATATAACGCACTTTCAACGTAAAAAATAACTGTACAGCAGGCTCTAAAATAGTCGGATTGATGATACATTCTATATTATCATAATTTAGTTTTTCATAAAAAGCACTTGGGGTACGATTCTTATTATTTACCTTCGAATTTTTAGAAAACGATGTTTTTCCTTTCGAAACAGCACTATACGAACGGTATCTATCAAAAGGAAAAAAGGTCTGAAAAGTTTCAGAAGCTACTTTTTCGACTGTCGAAATTTGAATGTTGGCACTATCATAAAGGCTTTCTTTTTTTGTTAATAATTCAAATGCTTTTTGACGCATTTTTTGATATAAAATATCTGTATCCTCTATAAAATATTCTACTTTGGATAAATCATAAATTTCATTTTCGGCAGCTTTTGCAATTATTTTATCCAGTATTTTATTATCCTTAAAACGAATATGAACGTTCTTTTTTAGTTCGAAACCAACAGGAACTTCATTATAAGTCTTGCTAAAAAGTCTTTTCTCAATATCATATTCATACTCTGGAACAAGCGAAAGAAAATCAATAATCATTTCATCATCTTTGATTCCGATTTCTTTTAATCCTTCTTGAAAATTGGCAATTCGTTTGTCCATATTTTCCTGTACATCTTTGAGTCTTTTTCCTTTTTGTTCGATGTGAAACATAGCCACATATTCATCTGCTGTTACATTCATCAAAACAGTTGTTTGTAATTCTATCAAATTGCTACTCAACATAATGGATTGAGGAAGCTCTTGAACTGGCTTATTATCTGTTCCATAATTAGAATTAGCCATTTCCGAATTACTGTAATTATAATTTGCTCTATTTTGAGCAAAACAGATAGAAGTGGATAAAAATAGAGTGAAAAATAATATTACAGCGAATTTATTATTTGTTTTCATAAAAATTAAATTAAATTTGGTAAATAGTTCAAGTTGTTAATGGTTTTGAAAAACCTTAGCTTCTAAATAATAATAAAAAATGATAAATCTCTCTAATTTACAAAAAGATAAGTTCTCAACAGTACAAGTCATTGCAGATATTGGCGTTTTAATTTTGGTTTTGATTAATCTTACCTTGATTGTTTTCAATTTTTTGTTTACAGCCGAATTAGTTCAAAATTTTCTCAAAACCTACCTGACTTCATTTTATGATTTTTATACTATTTATGTTTTCAAAAACTTTGCGCTCATAGATTTAGTCTTTGTGAGCATTTTTATTAGTGATATTATTGTTCGTTGGATAATTGCTATTTTCCTCAAAACATATCATCGTTGGTTTTTTTATCCTTTTGTTCATTGGTATGATGTTTTGGGTTGTTTGCCTTCTTTTCGGTCGTTTCGTGTGCTGCGTTTGTTGGCTATTTTGTACAAACTTCATTTGATGGAAGTGATTAATTTGGCAAATACCTATATTTATAGAACTGGAGGAAAATATTTTTCCATTTTTGTAGAAGAAGTTTCGGATAGAGTAGTCATAAATGTATTAAATGAAGTGCAGGGAGAAGTAATGAAAGGAAGTCCGATTGTAGAAAAAATAGTAGAAGATGTAGTACAGCCTCGCTCAAACCTACTAACTACATGGCTTTCAAAACGAGTTCAAGTGATAGCAGCACAAAATTACCCTACCTACAAATACGAACTAAAACGCTATGTAGAAACTTTGATAAACGAAGCCGTAGAAAAAAATGCAGAAATAAAAACAATAGGAAAAGTACCCATTATGGGCGAATTTATTTCTCAAAACCTAGAAAGAGCCATTGCAGATATTGTCTTTAATGTGGTTAATCAACTTGTTGAAGATGCCACCACTGTCGAAGAGAACAGAATTTTGAAAGAAGTAACTGATATTTTGGTCGAAGCCTTACTCATTGATTCGAAATCTCAAGAACAATTCGGAATGATAACCAAAGGAATGGTCAATGAAGCCTTAGAACTCATCAAAAAACAAGTAGCCATCAAACAATGGAAAGTAAAAGAATTAGAAGAAAAAGAATTTGGAATGAGCATACCACCACAAGAAAGTATTGAAAATATTGAAGAAGAATGGAAAAACGAAAAAAGAGGCATTAAATCAAATAAAAATCCAAAACGAAAATAAATCAATTAAATTAAATGCCAACTTGTCCGAAATTGGTAAAAAAAATTAAAAGAGTTACCTTTGCCAATTAATAAAATCTACTTTTGTACGATTTTGGACTTATAATAATTGATAGTTTTCAACTGTCAAAAAAATACATATTGAATATAAAAACCTCATTCAAACAGTTTAAAACTGTTTGCTACATAATAAATTATAAATTTTGGATATACAAGGAGTAATTATTGGAATTTTACAGCTTTTGGCTTCGCTTTCTATTTTGGTAGGATTGCACGAACTGGGGCATTTGTTGGCAGCAAAATATTTTGGAGTGAGAGTAGAAAAATTTTCTATTGGTTTTCCTCCCAAAATATTTGGTTTCAAATACGGAGAAACAGAATATTGTTTGAGTGCGTTACCTTTGGGTGGTTATGTCAAAATAACAGGAATGATTGATGAATCATTGGACACTGACCAAATGAAAGGCGAACCTCAACCCTATGAATTTCGCTCAAAACCAGCTTGGCAACGCCTTATCATTATGTTGGGAGGAATTATTTTCAACGTCGTTTTGGGTGTCTTGATAATGATTGCGATTGCGTTTACCTATGGAGAAAAATATATTCCGATAGACGAAGTAAACAAATACGGAATCGAAGTAAATAATTTGGGAAAAAGTATTGGATTAGAAACAGGCGATAAAATCATCAATATTAATGGCAAAAAACCAAAATCATTTAAAGAACTCTTAGACCCAGCCTTTATCTTAAATGACGACTCGTATTACACCATTGAAAGAAATGGGCAAGAGAAAAAAATCAATATTACGAGCGAATTTTTGCAGGTCTATAGCTCTGATAAAGATGAAGCAAAATCTTTTATGACTGTGCGTGGTGGCAAATATCCTTTCCTAATCGCAGGAATTGTTCCTGATAGAAATGCAGAAAAAGCAGGATTAAAATCAAAAGATAGAATCCTAAAAATCAATGAAACATCAATTTCTGATTTTGATTCTTTCCAAAAAATGCTTCATCAAAATGCAGGAAAAAAACTTGATTTTGTAGTAGAACGTGATGGAAAAACAATCAATCTGCCTGTAAATGTTGCAGCAGACAGCACCATTGGAGTCGGAATAAACAATGAAATAAAACTTGTAAAGCGTCCATATAGTTTTACAGAATCATTAAAAGTGGGTACTCAAACAGCTTTTGGAGTAATTGGAGTACAAGTGATGGCATACAAAAAAATGGCAAAAGGAGATATTAATGCTTCTGATTCGCTGAGTGGCCCTATTGGAATGGTTATGATTTTTGGAATGGAATTCGAAGCCTATCGTTTTTGGAGAATTACAGGATTTTTGTCAATGGTATTAGCATTGATGAATTTGCTCCCAATTCCTGCTCTTGATGGTGGGCATGTGATGTTCTTGCTTTATGAAATGATTACGGGTCGTCCTCCTTCTGACAAGTTCTTAGAAATTGCTCAAAAAGTAGGAATGGTATTAATTCTTGGCTTGATGATTTTCATTTTTGGTAATGATATTTGGAAAATTATTAAAGGATTTTTATAGAATGTAGCTTACGCTTTAGCGTGAGAATGAAAAAATAAAAAACCATTTCTAAGCTAATTATTTTTAGTTTGGAAATGGTTTTATTTATTCAAAATCATATCTAAATCATTCTATTATCGATTGAAAAACAACTTCCAACATGCGTGTACGAGTTCCTTTTCTAATCAATTTTTTATTTGTTTCATCTGGATAAGTTCGGTTAGATAAAAATACAAAAACAATTCCTTTGTCTGCATCTGCCCACATGGCTGTGCCTGTAAAACCTGTGTGTCCGAAGGTATTTTCAGAGGCATAAATAGTTGCAGGTATTTTGTTTCCTTTTACCGATTTATCAAATCCCAAACCTCTTCTTCCTCCATTTATTTGTCTTTTTGTAAATTCTTTTACAATATTTTCATCAAAATATTGAACTCCTCCATAACTTCCACCTTGTAGAAAAGTTTGCATCAAAATAGCCACATCATTGGCATTAGCAAATACGCCTGCGTGTCCACTTACACCTCCCAAAATAGCAGCCGAATAATCGTGAACAGTTCCATGAACTTCATTTTTGCGAAATAAATTATCTACCGAACTTGGCACAATCTGTTCTGAGCTATGTTGATAAAGTGGGTGATAACTTGCTGTTGAAAGCCCCAAAGAATTGTAAAAATTATTTTCTACGATATAATCTAATGAACTTCCTAAAATACGCCCAACTAATTGATTTAACATATAAAAACCCTTATCACTATAACGATAACTATACAAACCATTTGCATTTTTCCTACGCATAGGCGAATCTATTATCCAATGCCACATGCTATCTTTTATCCCTGCTTTTGCATAAAGATTTGATGTTATTTCTTCACAATATTCTTCACTACAACGATTACGATAAAATTTTGTGTAATTTTTTTCTTCTGAAAAAGTTTCAAACCACCCTGGCATATTACTCGTATAGCCTCCTCGGTGCATCAAAATCTGACGAGCTGTAACCTTTCCTTGTTCTGTACTATCTAATTCTTTCAAATAAGTAGAAATAGGAACGTCCAAATCAATTTTTTTTTCATTAACGAGTTTCATCATAGCAGGAACAGTCGCCAATACTTTTGTTAGCGAAGCCAAATCATAAATAGATTCATTTTTTACTTTTTGCTTTCTATCATATTTGAAATGCCCATATGATTTTTGAAAAATAACCGTAGAATCTTTTACTATTACCACTTGACAACCGGGGGTTGCTTTGTATTTTATTGCTTCATCTGCCAACCAGTCTATTCTTTTTTTTAGATATTCTGAGTTCATTCCTGTTCCTTCTGGGTAATCCGAATATTTCAAACGCTGTAATGATTGTGTCGTAAATCCATCGCCTTCTTTAATTTTACTTCCTGCCGAAACAGGCACTCTTGCTTGTGTTCTGACTGCGCCAAACAAAACTTGTGGAACAGCTTTTTGCATCATTTTATTTTTTACATAAGCAGCTACAAGATAATTTTGATTCTCAAATTTTTCTAAACTATACGCATGTCCAAAATCAACAACAATTACTTTTTTACCCAAATTTTGCAATTCTTCTACAAATTTTTGAGTCAGTTTCGAAATTCCAAAAGTTTTGCTTACCGAAAACTGATTGACACCAAAAACTCCTACAATAATTACTTTTTTGTTGGCTAACTTTCTCTTAGCAGTTGCAAAAGCCGAACTAGCAACTTTAGGAATGGCTATATGGTCAAAAGGCGCATAATTAGAAAGCATTTTTTGAAACTCATTGCCTTCTTTTTCATTGATTACGACCGAGCCAAATGAAAGTGTATCTAGTTTTTGAAAAGGAATCAAATTATCTTTATTTTTTACAATAGTAACAGCCTTTTGATGCAATTTTTCGTTCAAAATATTTGCTTTTGCATTATTCAAATCAGCTTCTAGGCCTTTCAATACTATTGGCTTAAAATTATTAAGACCAACCATGTATTTTGCTCTCAACACCTTTTTTACTCTTTGTTCGATTTCAGATTCAGAAATTTTGCCTTCTTTTACAGCTTTTTTGATGAGCGCAATTCCCTTCGGAATGCTTGCAGGATACAACAAAACATCATTTCCTGCCAAAATTGCTTGTACATTTCCCTCATCTGGCGTAAAGTTGGAAGACAAACCTTTCATATTCATGGCATCAGTAAAAATCAATCCATCAAAACCGAGTTCTTCTTTTAATAAATCTGTCACTACATTTTTTGAGAGAGTTGTCGGAATATTTTCAGTGCTATCATAAGCAGGAACATTTAGATGTGCCACCATTACAGACAAAACAGAATCAGCAAAAAGACGCTTGAAAGGATATAATTCAATATCTGAAAGACGATTTTTGTCGTGTGTAAGTTGAGGCAATGTATAATGCGAATCCGAATCTGTATCGCCATGACCAGGAAAATGTTTGGCTGTTGCTATTATTCCTCCGTCTTGCATTCCGTTTGTATATGCAATTCCATTTTTGGCTACTCTATATTTATTTTCTCCAAACGAACGAGTACCAATAACAGGGTTTTTTGGATTGCTATTTACATCAATTACAGGGGCAAAATTGACATGCACTCCCAAGCGCAAACACTGACGAGCTACTTCTTTGCCCAAATCATAAACAGCAAGCGAATCATTCATTGCTCCCAAAACCATCTGACGAGGATAACTAATTGTCTTTTTTAGTCGCATTCCTAATCCCCATTCTGCGTCCATGGCAATTAGAAGAGGAATATTTGCTTTTGCTTGATAACGGTTCGTTAGTTCTGCTTGTTTGGTTGGTGTTCCTTGAAAAAATATCAATCCACCTATTTTGTATTTTGTAATAAAATTATCAATTTCTTTATAATGACTTTCATTTCTATTTGAATAGGCTGCAATCATAAAAAGTTGTGCTATTTTTTGTTCTAAATCCAAATTAGCTAGTTTTTGATTGACCCATTTTTCTTGTTTATTCCATTTTATATTATCTATTCTTAATTTTTCTTCTGCTACGGCTTTGGCTATTGTTTGTGCGCTAGTGGTTGTTTTTGTATCATTTTGTGCCAAAAGAGGGTTTATATAAAATAAAATTCCTATAAACAGAGCTATTTTAATTGTAAAATTATTTTTTATCATTATTATTATTATTTATTGCATCACTTATCATTATTTTTATAAAAAAATAAGTAATTACTGATTGGAAATATAGGGAGAAAACAGGGTGGTTTTTTCAATTAAGAATAATTCAATAATTATTCCGAAATAAAAGTAAGTAAAAATCACGAAGGAAAAGTTATGACTTATCAAAACTACTACTGCACTCTACTTTTTTGGTTTGAAATTTAAGTTGCAGCGCAATAAAATATTGATATATTTTGTATAAATAATACAGTTTATATTACGTTGCGCTGCAACTAAAAGCCACTTTAAAAAATAATAGGGTAAAGTTAGAGTACTGGACATGAATTAAAAAGTTGTTGGTGTCACTACGCTAAAACACCAACGAACGGTGTTTTTCCCTGTTCTGTGACTCACAGAACAGCAAATACATCTAGTGTCCAGTACTCTAGGGTAAAGTACAAAACATACTACTAGACAAAACCCTCATTGAGAGTTGCAATAAAAATGTATAGTAGTATGATAAATTGCTCTTTTTTAGCTTTTAATCAACTGACAATAATTATTTGATATATCTAAAATCAGTTCCACCTTTTAGACTAATAACACTCTGATAAATAAGGTCAATAACTGCCTCTACATCTTTTTTAGACGCTGTTTCTACTGTTGTGTGCATATATTTTAGAGGAATAGAAATAAGTGCAGATGCTGTTCCTTTTCCAGAATACGCAAAAGCATCTGTATCTGTTCCTGTTACACGGCTTGAAGCCAAACGCTGAAAAGGTATTTTATTTTTATCAGCAGCCTTAATAATATGCTTCAAAAGATTGTTCTGAACAGCAGGCGCATAGGTCAGAACAGCTCCACGCCCACAATGAATATCACTTTGCTTGAGTTTGTTGTACATTGGCGACGCTGTATCGTGGCAGACATCAGTAACGATGGCTACATCTGCCTCAATGGTACGAGAAATCATTGTTGCACCATTCAATCCTACTTCTTCTTGTACTGCATTTACGATATACAAACCAAAGTCTAATTTATCTTTATTTTTATGGATTCTACGTGCTACCTCTGCAATCATAAAACCACCAATACGATTATCTAAGGCTCTTCCTGTCCAAAATTTATCATTCAAATCGATGAGTTGGTCTTCAAAAGTAGCTACACAACCCACATGAATCCCCATTTCTTCTACTTCTGTCTTGCTTGTTGCTCCTACATCTAAAAAAATATTGTCAATTTCGGGAAGTGTATCAGCTTTTCCACGCTCACGAACATGAATGGCTGGCCAACCAAAAACACCTTTTACAATTCCTTTATCAGTATAAATATTTACACGCTTCGAAGGTGCAATTACTGCATCAGAGCCACCATTTCGGACAACATAAATATAACCATCATCGGTAATATAATGCACTGTCCAAGCAATTTCATCGGCGTGTGCTTCAATGACTACTTTATATTTTGCCTTTGGATTAATTACAGCAACAGCACTTCCATAAGTGTCTGTAAAATACGAATCTGTATAGGGTTTGATATAATCTAACCAAATTTTTTGTCCACTTTGTTCGTAACCTGTTGGAGATGAGTTATTGAGATAATTGAAGAGAAACTCACGACTTTTTTTATTCATTTTTGCCATATTACTTTTTTTAATGATATTGATTTTTTCAGAAAAAGAAATAGCAAGATAACAAATCTAAAGGCTATCAAAAAAATTGATTTAAAAAAGTAGTAAATCTATCTCCTTTACTTCTAAATTTCTGCTCGCTTTGTTTTCTTAAAAAATAATACAAGGTTGCGCAATAGCAAGCATAAATCTTACAATCAACTAAATTCAATTTTATATTCCAATCCAATTTGTTCAAATAAATTTTCTTTTTGGTAAAATATTTCTTTCTGACTGTCTGTAAGTTCATTTTTTTGGCGAGTTACTACAAAGTCAATGGCTTTTTTGGGGTTTCCTCTTCCATCACAAACTAAAAAATTGATTATTTCATTTTCCAAATTTTCAATTTCATTTAGTTCTTCTAAATTATTCTTATCCAAAAAAGTAGAAATTGCAATTTGTGGGTAAACAAAATGCTCTTCTCTACGCAACTGCTTAAAAAATTGTAAGTGCTGCGAAGTAGGGAAAATAGATTTTACCTTTCCAGAAAACTCTAACGAATTTTTGGCTTTTGCTTTCTTTGCTTGTCTTTTTTCTAAAGCATCTTTGCAAGTTTCACACAAGTAAGGCATCGGATTTTCCCATGGCTGATATTCATATACTTTTCTATTAGAATAAAAATCATTCCGACGATTCAGAAAATGAGTAGGCAATGCACACAAATCACATTTTGATTTTTTGATATACGCACGACTATATTTGGCTACCTTGTTATGAATCTGACGAGGTTTCAAACGAAAATTCAAAGAAAGCTCGGCAAGTGTATAACGAAATTTTTCTTTTGCATCAAAAAGCTCCTGCTCTTCTGTATTCAAAAGCCAATAACAACGACAAAGCTCTTTTTCATCTTCATCTTCAGTGAGATAATCAATTTCAATTTCTGGAAGCATTTTATTTTTGGTTTTGTATCAATTCCATAACTAAAATTATACAATGTTTGATTTCTATTTAAGTTACCTTACTTGCCAAAATACCATTTTTAGTACATTTAGTAAGCACATGAGCAAAATATATTCTCTCTGGATTTTGCATTCTAAAATTAGGCATACTCCATTCTAAATACTTAACTGGAGTTACGTAGAATCTTGTACTACTATATTGTAAGACAAATTTGCAAACCGTGTTCTGTGGCACACAGAACAATAAGTGCGTAACTCCAGTACTTAACAAAAACAAAGTAATCTTGTATAACTTCAATTATTATTCAAAAATTATAAAATTTTTAGCATATAAAATATTATTCGACTTACATTTTTACTATTTTTGTAGATTAATTTTACATTTAAGATGCTATTGGTCAAACTATTTTTCAATTCTGAAAAAATAAACATATATAAAAACATTCTATGTCGCCTTCTATCAAAACATCAAAAGATTTTAAAAGAACTACTGTTACGGCTGCTCTTCCGTATGCCAATGGTGGACTTCATATTGGACATATTGCAGGTGCATATTTGCCAGCCGATACGTATGTACGATACCTCCGAATGAAAAATCATGATGTAATTTTTGTGTGTGGAAGCGACGAACACGGAGCAGCCATTACACTTAGAGCCAAAAAAGAAGGTATTACTCCTAAAGAAATTATAGACAAATATGATACTCTTATCAAAAATTCTTTTGCTGATTTTGGGATAGATTTTGATATTTATCATCGTACATCTTCGGAGTTGCATAAAGAAACGGCACAAGATTTTTTTACATCTCTATATGAAAAAGATATTTTTAGCAAACAAACCAACGAACAGTTTTATGATGAAAAGTTTGAGCAGTTTTTGGCTGATAGATATATTATAGGAACTTGCCCAAATTGCCAAAATGATAATGCTTTTGGCGACCAATGTGAAAAATGTGGCTCTACGCTTAGTCCGACAGAATTAATTAATCCAAAATCTGCATTAAGTGGTCAAAAGCCCGTTTTGAAATCTACCTCTCACTGGTTTTTGCCTCTTCAAAATTATGAAAAATGGCTTAGAGAATGGATTTTAGATTCTAAAAAAGATGAATGGCGTGCAGGAGTTTATGGACAATGCAAATCGTGGATAGAACAAGGATTACACGAGCGTTCGATGACTAGAGATTTGGATTGGGGCGTTCCTGTTCCTCTTTCAAAAGAAGAAGGGGCAGAAGGAAAAGTGCTTTATGTATGGTTAGATGCTCCTATTGGTTATGTTTCGGCGACCAAACAATGGGCAAAAAATACAAATAATGATTGGAAAAAATATTGGTTAAAGCAAGAAAATGAAGCCGATGATTCTCGTCTTATTCATTTTATTGGGAAAGATAACATTGTTTTTCATTGTTTGATTTTTCCTATTATTCTAAAAGCTCATGGAGATTATATTTTGCCTGAAAATGTTCCAGCAAATAATTTTTTAAACTTGGAAGGCGACAAAATTTCTACGTCAAGAGAGTGGGCTGTTTGGCTCAACGAATATGTAAAAGAGTTTCCTACCAAAAAAGATGAATTGCGCTATGTTTTGACTTCTATTGCGCCAGAAACAAAGGATAGTGAGTTTACTTGGGCTATTTTTCAATCCAGAATCAATAATGAATTGGTTGATACACTTGGTAATTTTGTTAATCGTACTGTCGTTTTGATTAATAAATATTATAAAGGTGAAGTTCCCAATATCAATTTATCAACTGCAAAAGATTTGACAGATTTTGATAAAGAAGTTTTGGAAGGAATCAAAATACAGACTGAAAAGGTAAGTCAAAACTTAGAAAAGTTCAATTTTAGAGATGGTTTGTTTGAAGTAATGGAATTGGCACGTTTGGGAAATAAATACCTTGCCACAACAGAACCTTGGAAATTGCAAAAAACAGAGCCTCAACGAGTAGAACAGATTATGAAAATTAGTGCCGAACTGACAGCTAATTTAGCGATTTTGATGCGTCCATTTTTGCCTACTACTTCTGATAAAATTGCAAATATGTTGAATTTGGAAAATGATTTGAAATGGGACTTGGCTGGAAATTTAGATTTATTAGAATCAAATAATGGCAAAATAAATAAGGCAACTCTACTTTTTGAAAAAATAGAAGATGAGCTTGTAGAAAGTCAAATAAAAAAATTAGATGATAATAAGGCAAGAAAATTGAAAGAGATAAAAGAGCAAAAAGAAGAAAATGCTCAAACCAATCCGATTGCAGAAATTCAGTCTGAAATTCAGTTTGAAGATTTTTCTAAAATTGATATTCGTGTAGCCACAATAAAAAATGCAGAGCCTATCAAAAAAGCTGACAAACTTTTAAAAATTACATTAGAAGTAGGCGAGCAAGAAGTAACGGTAGCGAGTGGAATTGCAGAACATTTTTCTCCAGAAGAAATTATAGGCAAACAAGTTTGTTGGCTTGCCAATCTTGCACCACGCAAAATGAGAGGTGTTGTTTCTCAAGGAATGATTCTTTTAGCAGAAAATGAAAAAGGAAAACTTGTCTTTGTAAGCCCTGAAAAAATGGTTAATACAGGGGCGCAAGTCAAATAAAAATTATATACTACTACGTTTTTGCGAATTAATTCGTACCAAAAAAAATTATTTTACTTAATTCAATAAAAATGAAAACTATTTTATCTCATACTTATCTTTTTGCTCTTGGATTGTTTCTTTGTTTTTCTTTAAGTAGCTGTTTCGATGTAAACGAAGTAGTTTCACTGAATAAAGATGGAAGTGGAAAATACGGTTTTATGCTTGATTTTAAAGACAATTTTGCTTTCAAATATGCAAAAGATGACAAGCTCAAAAACAGAGCTGACAGCACTTTGGACGTGATGATACAACAAGCCAAAAATACAAAAGGAATATCAAATGTAGAAAAGAAAGTTGAGGGTACGCAATATGGTTTGAAATATGACTTTGAAAATGTAGAAGCTCTCAACAAAGCTATTAATAGAAAAATAAATGGCAAAGTTCAGACATTATATTCTTACAAAAAAGGTATTTTGACGCATTACAATATTCTTCCAATAGAAAATGGCATCACAAAAAATGGTGTTACTATTGAAGATGTTCTTTCAGATGATATATCAGAAAGCAAACAATCTTCAATAGACATGAACAAAAATATGTTTAAGAATTTTCATTATGGGATTCTAGTTCAAAGTGATTCTAAAGAAGAAAAAGTAATTGTAAAAGAATCAAATTTAGAACCTGTAGAAAGAGCAACTACCGAAAATCGTGTATTCCTTTCAACTTCACTAAGTGAAGCAATGATGAGTGAAGTAAGAGAAAAAAAGAAAAAAACAGTCATCAAGTTTGAATAAATTTTGAGTTATTTGTTTTTCATAAAAAACCTTCATTTCGTTTTTACTAAACTAAATGAAGGTTTTTTTGCTCCTAAATTTAAAATAAGATAATTTATTTTTAATAAAAATTTGAATTAATCTAACTTTTTTATTTGATTTGTAGTTTACTAATAACTTAACCATTGAAAGAAAACACGGAAGAAAATAAACGCAAAACCATTCAATTTCCTTCAGATATATTCTTTAGTGATGAAGATTGGAGGTTGATTAGTCCCGAATGGACTATAAAACTCTACATCGATAAAGAAAATAAAGACGAAATAATTGATTTTTTAATAACAGAAGAGAAAGCAAGAAAGAGGCTCAATAATATCTTTAATATCCTATTCTCTGGAAATTATAGGGATAAACTCTATCGTAAAGAGAATATTACCAAAGCTACTAAAGATATTACAGCTATGAAATTTGCATTTAAAAGTAATAAAGGTGGCAAACTTAATGCTCGTATTTATTGTAAAGAATTTTTTGAAGATGACAAACCTAAATTCAAAAAAATTATATTATTATTTTTTTTAAGGCATAAAGATGAGCAAAAAATACCATCTAAAACCAAAAATAAAATTTTGGAAATGAATGAGTTTGATTATCTATTTGATGAAGAATTTAATGATGAAGAGGAATAAAACCAAAAAATTACTAAACCTATTTTACCCATGACACCAAAAGAAGAAAGAGAGGCTCTACGTAAATTATTAATTGATAAGCTGCGTCCTCAAAATGAAAAAGAAAAGATTGAATTTGCAGCTTCACAATTACACCATTCAATTATTCAAGAAATAATTGAACGTATGAATGAGTTAAACATGACACAATCCGAACTAGCAAAAAGAATGAATGTTTCAAAAGGATTTATTTCTCAACTGTGGACAGGAGATAAACTCATTAACCTCAAACAACTTACTCAAATTATACAAATTTTGAATAGCCACATTTCAATTAAAATAGAGGAGAAGTATAAATCAAAATTTTCTTTTCGTTCTTTTACTTTACCTCCTCCTAAAAATGTAAATCACGCAGATAATAACTCTAAAAATATAGCTGCTTAAAAAATAATTTAATTATGTACACTGCCAAAAATTCCCCTTTTCGCCTAAAAAAATTTGTAGTTACACATTTAGAAATCGGATTTGTACCCAAAACAAAGAAATCTAACCAAAAACCTTCCCTAAAAATTGATTTTGATATTTTTCAATCTGAACAGAATGAAAATATTTTTGAAATATCATTTCACCTTTCTTACAATAAAGAAAAAAAGCAAGGAATTTTTTATGATATAAAAACAATTAGCAATTTTCGCTTTGCCAAACGTAATCTTGACCAAGATTACATTTCTGGTAGCTTGTATTATTCTGGACTTCCTATGTCAATTTCGTTCATTCGTGCTTATTTAGCTCAAGTTACAAGTTCTTTTCCATCTGGGAAGCACTTAATAGAATCCATTGACTTACACGATTTGATACAAAGTAAACAAGCTCATAATTTGGAAAAATTACAATAATTATTTTTTTAATCAGCATAAAAAATTCGTTTTACACGTTCGCTTACATTTGTCAAAATCTCATAAGGAATTGTGTCTATTGTATTGGCAAGGTCTGTTACAGTTGGATATTCTCCAAAAATAATTACTTCATCTCCTTCTGTTGCATCTTCAATATCGGTTACATCAATCATAGACATATCCATGCAAATATTTCCGACAGTTGGTGCAAGCTCGCCATGCAAATAGACTTTTCCAACACCATTTCCAAAACGCCTATCATATCCATCTGCATAACCAATCGCAATCGTGGCAATTTTGGAGATGCGCTCTACTTTTCCTTTCCTTGAATAACCAATACTTTCGTTGGGGTGAACCTCTTTTATCTGTGAAATAGTAGCCTTCAATGAACTAATAGGCAATAAATGTTCTTGTGATTTTTTGGAAGAATCAATTCCATATAATCCCAAACCCAAACGAACCATTTCAAAATGAGCATTTTTGAAACGAATAATTCCAGCAGAATTAACAGCATGACGAAGAAAAGAATATCCTAATTGATTTTCTAATTCGGCAGCCCATTCCTCAAACTCATTTATTTGTTGTACTGAAAAATCATCCATTTGCTCATCATCAGCAGCAGCCAAATGAGTAAAAACACTCGCTACCTCCAAAGATTCTCCAACCGATTCTACCAAACTCAATAAAATAGGCAAATCACTTGTTGCAAAACCTAAGCGATTCATTCCCGTATCTAATTTTAAATGAATTTTGAAAACATCTTTTATGTCTGCTCCAAACTCTGCTAGATTCAAATGATATGCCTTTTCTTTTGCATATTCTACATATCTTTTTAATGTTTCGACACTATAAATTTCGGGTTCAAGATTATGAACATACATTTTTTCAAAACTATCTACCGACGGATTCATAACCATAATTGGCGTTCTGATTCCTTCATTTCGTAACGCAACTCCTTCATCTACATACGCCACAGCCAAATAATCTACCCGATGATATTGCAACAGATGAGCAACTTCATAATTTGTTCCACTACCATATCCAAAGGCTTTTACCATCGCCATAATTCTAGTTCTGGGAGAAATAAGCGAACGAAAATAATCCAAATTATGCGCCAAATTATTAAGATTAATTTCTAGTTTTGTACCATGTACTTTGAGTTCTAAAGCCTCTACAATTTTTTCAAATTCAAATTTTCTTGCTCCTTTTATCAAAATAGCTTCATTACCAAAACGAATATCTCCATCAGCAAAATCACTCAAAAAATCTTCTGTCGTTGCAAAAAACTCTACATCAATCAATGTTTCTGTATCAGGAATGAGTGTTCTTTTGATATTTTCTCCGACAGCAATAACACGTTCTACGCCTTTTTTGGCACAAAGTTGAAATATTTTTTCATACAACCCTTCTTGTCTTTCTTCTGGCATATCCGACAAAATAACAGTTCGTTTTGGTTTGTTACTTTGTTGTAATAAAAAATCTAAAGCTACATTTAATCCTGCAAAATCATTATTGTAAGTATCATCAATCAAACTACAATTAAAAATACCTTGTTTGAGTTCAAGACGCATTTCTACTGCCTTCAATTTATTTATTTTTTCTTGAATTTCTTTTTCTTTATATTCAAAAAGCAACATCGTAACAATACAATGCAAACAATTTTCGACATGAGCAGGGTTAGAAAAAGGTAAATAAAAATTGAGTTTTTTGTCTGTATGTGGGTCATAAAGCCCAACATTTACACCTCCAACATTTGGGTCAAGATAACGCATATCGACAGCAGAAGGATAAATAGCAATATCTTGAGTAGTCCAACCAAAAAAATGAGGGTCGCCTTTTCGTTCTTTCAGATGAAGAATAGCCGTATTGACTGCCGAATAAATATCCCTTGAAATTAAGAATTTACAATTTTCGAATAACTTTGCTTTTTCGGTAGCCTTCTGAATTTTATTTTCAAACCCTTCGTCATGTGCGCTGCCCAAATTAGTAAAAATTCCGATATTGGGTTGAATTATTTTTTCTAAATATTCCATTTCGTTGGGCTGCGAAATTCCTGCTTCAAAAATGGCAAGTGTATGTTCTTCTGAAAGCTCCCAAACCGATAAAGGCACACCAATTTGAGAATTATAGCTCTTTGGACTTTTGATAATCTGAAAACTATCAGCCAAAAGCTGTGATAACCATTCTTTAATAATCGTTTTGCCATTACTTCCTGTAATTCCGATAACAGGTAATTTGAATTGTTTTCTGTGATAAGCTGCCAACTCTTGCAAAGCACGAATGCTATTTTTGACCAATAAAAATTGTGCATTTTTGGCTTCTTCTGCACTTTTAAAAAGTTTTGAAATGATTTCCTCATCTTCAATTATAAAATAACGAACTCCTTTATTATATAGATTTTTAATAAAATGATGTCCATCTTGTCGTTGTCCTTTTATAGCAAAAAATATTGTATCGTGAGGAATGGCAAGTTTTCGGCTATCTGTCAAGAGTTGTTTGTAACGAAACTCTTTGTAATAATCAGTAATATAATTGGCACGAGTGATGAGTGAAGAAATGGGCATATTTGAGAAAAAATTACGAATTACGAATTAAAGATTACGGATTTAATACACTTATTATCAACGGATTACATTTTTACAATTAGTACTTTGATTAATTTCTATTCCTTAGTAATAATTCTGTTAGATTAAATTCAGAATGAAAAGATACGAAATTTTGAAAAATAAAAATAATAAAAAACGCTACTCTTAGAAAGAATAGCGTTTTTGCAACTACCTAATTTTACTTGATGAATTATAATTTTATAATTTTTTTTGTAAAAACTTTATTTTGAGTTGTGTAGTTTAAAAAATAAATTCCCTTTGGTATATTTTGTAGATTTATTTCCCCCTTTTGAAAATAGCAGTATTCAGATAAAATTAATGTCCCTTTTGTATTATATAAACTAATATTAACACAATCAGCAGGTTTTTCAAAGAAGTTATAAAATAATTTTTGTTGCACAGGGTTGGGATACACAGAAAGAATACTATTCAAACTAAGATGAGGAATTATTTTAGTCTTACTAATCTCATTTTTGTGGTGTATTCTAATATATTTATATTCGCTGTCATAATTGATATTTATACTAAAAAAAAAATGATCTTTTGAAGAAACTAATATTTTTTTTATAAAAACTCTTCTACTTGTTAATGTTGCACTCATTGTATTACTATTTTTTTGGTGTATTGAATCCTGAAACTAATGCCAATAATTTTAAACTAGTGAAAGCTTCTATTTTTTCTTTTAAAAGATCTTCTTCATTGTCGTTTTCGGTATCTGTAACAACAACAATTACCTCTTTGTTTTCTGCAGGAATAACCTCGCAGTTTTTAAGGGCAATTAAATCATCTATTAATTTTTCTTTTTGTCCTTTTACTGGATGTGCTAAATAGCTTTTTATAGGCATTTATTGGGTGATTTTTCGAATACAAAATACCAAAAAAAGAAATATAAACAATATGATATTTGTCATAAAATAAAGATTTTCAAGGCGTTATCTTTGTGTAAGAATAGCGACTTTAAACTAAGGTTATTTGCTATCAGTGAATTAGAGATGCACAATAATTTATTTTTTTTAATAAAAAATTATGAGTTTTAAAATTAAAAGTAGGATTTGGGTTGAAAAAAACAATACTATCTTTTTAGGAGAAGGAAGAATTAAGCTTTTAAAAGCAATAGATCAGACAGGATCTCTGTCTAAAGCTGCAAAATCTTTAAAAATGTCTTATAATAAAGCTTGGAAGCTTATTGATTCTGTTAATAAAAATGCAGACAATCCAATAGTTTTGAAAAACATAGGAGGTAAAAACGGAGGAGGAACAATATTAACTCCTTATGGAAAAGAATTAATTGTAGCTTTTGAAAAAATAAATAAAAATTGCTGGAACTATTTGGACAAACAAATTGATAAATATTTGAAGTAGGTAAATTTATAAACTTACCTACTTCAAATATTTATTTAAAAGCCTTTTATTTCCCTCCTAGAAGTAATAATTCATTTACTAAAATTTCAGTAACATACCTTTTTTCTCCAGTTTCAGTATTGTAAGTCCTGTTCGTTAACTTTCCTTCTACAGCAATTTCTTGACCTTTATTTACATAGTTTTCAACTACATTAACAAGTCCTCCTTTTATGATGATGTTGTGCCAGTAAGCACGTTCAACTTTATTGCCATTTTTATCTTTATAGCTATCATCTGTAGCTAGAGAAAATTTAGCCATTTTGTTTCCATCTTGGAAAGTTAAAATTTCTGGATCTTGACCCAATCTACCTATTAATTGTACTTTGTTTCTTAACGTATTCATAAGATAAGTTTTAAAATTATTATTTTGTTTTTGTCAATTCGTTTTGACACTGCAAAGATGAAACCGAATACAAATTAAAAACGGTTGTTAAACATTTGTTTTCGTTTGTAAACGAATGTATTCGTTTACTTATTTTTAGTACATTTGTAATCAATGTATTAAGTTTAATTTATAAATTATATTTTTTTGAAAGAAAGAAGTTGTTTAGAGTGTTCAGAAAAAGTTGTGGGAAGAATTGATAAAAAATTCTGTTCAGATTATTGTAGAAATGCTTATAATAACAAAGTAAATAAAGAAAGTAAAAACTTAATTAGAAATACAAATAATAGACTCCGAAAAAATTATAATATTTTATCAAAATTGAATATCTCTGGAAAAACTAAAGTGTCTAGAAGAAAGTTATTTGATAATGGTTTCGATTTTCATTTTTTTACATCCATCTATAAAACTAAAACCGGTAATGTGTATTATTACATTTATGACCAAGGTTATTTAGCTCTAGAAAACGAGACTTTTTTATTGATAAAAAGAGATTAAATTGTAACTTTTTTAGAAAAAAACTACCTATAAATAAACACTAATATGCTTTTACTTACAAACGCTGTTATTATATCAACTGTAGTATTTGTTATAATACTAATTATTTTTCTGGCTTATTATTATAATACAAAGCAAGTAATCATAAGAACTTTATCTAAATTACCTTTAAAACAAATTGGGAGTTTAAAAACGAATGAATTCAGTAAAATAACTGGTAAAGCTTTGCACGTAAAAGAACCCTTAATTGCCCCTTACAGTAAGAGAAAATGTGTTTTTTACTCAATAAAGATTGAGCACAAAAAAAGTAATGGAAAAAATAAATATTGGAAAACAATAGTAAAAGAAGAAAAGTTTCAAGATTTTTTTGTTGAAAAAAATGGAGATTTTGTAATTATTAGACCTAAACAAAATCCAAAAAACTATATCAGTCATTTAATTGTTGATGAAAAAGTAAACTCAGGTACTTTAAATGATCCAACTCCAAAATTTAATACTCTTTTGCAGCACTATAATATTAAAAGTGAGAGTTTTTTCGGGTTCAATAAAACATTGAGATATACAGAAGGCATTATAGAAATTGGCGAACAAGTTACAGTAGCTGGCATTTCAAAATGGAAAAGTTTAAAAGAACCAATAGAAGGTTATAACTACTCTAAAATTGCAGAATTAGAAAGTTCTGACAAGCAGAAACTAATCATTACAGATTTACCAAATTTAAAATCTAAAAGAAAAATGTAAACTATTTCCAGGTATTCCCTTTTACTTTTATTGCAGCTTTTAAAACATCTTTCTGACTCAATTGTCCAATCAATTTTCCTTTCGTATCTACTACTGGAAACCTTCTTCTATGAGAGCTAATAAACTTAAAAGCGGCATCAAAAATATTCATATTTTTATCAATTGTATCTACATCTGTTACCATATATTTACCAACAGTATTGTTAGTATCTGAAGGCATATTATAGTACTTGCTTTCTGAAATATGTTTGATACAATCTGTTTCAGAAATAATACCAATTAATTCATTTTTATCATTAACAACTGGTCCTCCAGAAATTTTATATTTAATTAATAAACTAATTACTTGGTCTAAAGAATCATCTGCTTTAAAAGTAATTAGTTTAGTTGTCATATAATCAGAAACTAAAATTTGTTCTTCTTTTTTTCCTTGAGATTCATCTCTTTTTCCTTGAAAGCTTTTAATACCCATAATAGTTTGGTTTTAGTATGTTTTAAATTTACAGTTTTTTCTGTTTTATCCAACATTTACTTTAAGTTTTTTTTATTTACTACTTTTATAAAAATTTATTTATAAAATGAAAAGATTTTCTTCTGTCTTATCTGTACTCATAATTATAGGTGTTATTTATTGGAGTTTTTCTGATTTAAAACCTTCTTTACAAAAAGAAAAACCGACTTTAAAAATTGATTTTTCTATAAATCAAGCACTTCATCATTTAAAAAATATCAGTCAAAAAGTACATTATGTAGGTGCTAAAGAACATAAAAGTGTTCAGAATTATATAGTTGATGAACTAAATAAATTAGGTTTAACCACGGAAATTCAGACGCAAACTGCTATCAATAAAAAATGGATTGCTGGAACTACTACAGAGAACATTTTAGCAAGAATAAAAGGTTCTGGAAATGGAAAAGCGTTGATGTTGTTAACACATTATGATTCTAACCCACATTCTTCTGTAGGTGCAAGTGATGCTGGTTCTGGAGTGGTTACTATTTTAGAAGGAATTAGAGCATATTTGGCAAAAAACGAAACGCCAAAAAATGATATTATTATCTTAATTTCTGATGCTGAAGAGTTAGGTTTGCTTGGTGCACAGGCTTTTGTTGATGAACATTCTTGGGCAAAAGATGTTGGTTTAGTTTTAAATTTTGAAGCTAGAGGAAGTGGAGGGCCAAGTTATATGTTAATGGAAACAAATGGAAAAAACAGCAAGTTATTATCAGAATTTTTAGCATCGAAAC